>CAYRWH010000020.1:0-16887 GCA_964427935.1 uncultured Halobellus sp.
ACGAATGACTACGGCCACGTTGCGGTTCTCGCGTCTCGGAACGGTGAAACGGGATTGCGTGCGGAAGGGTTGGAGATCGGGCGACCGGTTCAGGCGATGCTCGCCCAGGCAGGGACCGCGACTGACGCTGTCGAGTCGTTTGGTGAGGTCGCCGTCGAAACCAAGTTCGACGGCGCGCGCGTTCAGGTACACTACGTTCCGGAGGCGACCGGGGAGGGCGACGGCGAGGGGTTCGGACCTCGCCTCTACTCGCGGAACATGGACGACGTGACCGATGCCCTCCCGGAGATAGCCGAGTACGTGGCGGCACACGTAGACGTTCCCGTCATTCTCGACGGGGAAGTCGTTGCGGTCGACGAAGACGGTTCGCCGCTTCCGTTCCAAGAGGTGCTGCGTCGGTTCCGCCGGAAACACGATGTCGGCCGTATGCGCGAGACAGTGCCCTGTCGGCTCCACGCGTTCGATTGTCTGTACGCCGCCGGCGACGAACTTCTTGAGGACCCGCTCTCCACGCGCCATGAGCGACTCGCCGAGACACTCCCTGACGCGGCCGCAGACGTGCGGAGGGCGACCGACATCGAGACCGTCGAGTCGATCGAGGCCGACGCGCTCGCCGCGGGTCACGAAGGTGTGATGCTGAAGGATCCGGGCTCGGCGTACACGCCCGGCGACCGCGGACAAGAGTGGCTGAAACGGAAGCCTGCCGTCGAGACGCTCGACGCGGTCGTCGTCGGCGCGGAGTGGGGAGAAGGCCGGCGTGCGGAGCTATTCGGGACGTTCCTGCTCGCGGTTCGCAACGAGAGCGCGGTCGCAACCGATACGACGGACGTTCCCGCCAACACATCCGATACCCCCGCTCCGGACGGATACGCGACCATCGGCAAGGTTGCGACCGGGCTCTCCGACGAGGCACTTGCGGACCTCACGTCGCGACTGGAGCCACACGTGATCGCGGAGTCGGGCACCGAGTTGACGGTCCAACCCGAGGTCGTTCTTGAGGTTGGCTACGAGGAGATACAGACCTCTCCAACGTACGGCTCCGGCTTCGCACTCCGGTTCCCACGGTTCGTCGGCGTCCGCGAGGATAAGTCGGTCGAGGAGGCCGATACGGTCGAGCGGGTGGCTCGACTCGCCGAGACGGACTGACAGCGGATTCGATCGCCGCACGCGAAACGTGCTTCACCCTTCAGTCCATATGTTCGGCCATGTCGAATCCTCTCGGCGACGCGACGCGTCGCCGGTTGACAGACGCCGCAGTGGGCCGGCTTGCGGGTGACGGCTTCGATATCACGCGACCCGAGAGCCGTGCTGAACCCCCGGCGATCGCTGTTATGAACGGCGATCAGCGCGTGGTGTACGAGGCGAGTAACAGGGCCAATCAAAACGACACCGATGGGCTGGCGGCGGCGAAGTTGGGGATCGAGCCGCTGACCGCGGCCGATGTCACGCCGACCACGGTCGTCTCCCGAGTCGTACACGCGCTCGAACGTGACCGACGCGCGCTGTTCGTCGTCGCCGACGAGTCCGTTGCGTCGTCGCTCCGATCGATCCTCGAAGAACCGCCGCTGCTCGTCGACGAGACCGACGGACACCGGACGTTCTACGCCGGGCCGGACCGGATCCCGGTCGACACGACGGGCCTCCGCGTCGACACCGGGGGCTACGCCTGTATCGAGGCGTCCAATCCGGTCGGGGGAGCGTCGGATCCGACGTTTCGATGGCGCGAGACGGACACCCCGATCGGTCCGGTACCCGCAGTCGGCGGAGTCGACGCCGGACGCGTGGACGAGGCGGGTCGCCCCGACGTACCACGGCTCGTCTGTGAGGTCGACGACCGGATCCGCGGCGTTCTCGCTGGCGTCGAGAGTCTTCGAACCCCGCCAGCAGCGGCGTTTCCGTACTTCTATCGGCGGGACCCTGATGACAAACGGTTCCGGGTTCGGCGGGGCGACGACGGAGCCGTCGTCGAGAGTGTCAGCGGATTCACGGCGATGCGCGAGGCTGGGTTCGTCCCGATACCGATGCCACTCGTCCCCGAACACGCGATCGGACTCGGGAGCGGCGGAAACGGCGAGCGTGCGGACGCAGCCGAAAGGCTCCGGGAGGCGTGGGACCTGCTCGTCGTCGACCGCGCCGGTCGATAGCCACGCTCAAGGAGACGCCCGGTCGATCGGGAGACATGACCGTTCGATACGACGAGTTGACGGTGGAGTGGCTCGGCTACGCGACTGCCCGCGTCTCCGTCGCCGACGGCCCGACCGTCTACACGGACCCGGGTCGGTACGGCGTACTCGACGACTACTGGGCGCGCGACGGCGACCTCGTCGTCGTCACCCACGACCACCACTACGATCCCGACGGGATCCGGTCCGTCGCCGATTCGGGCGCGACACTGATCGTATACGAAGCGGTTGACCCGGCGGGGATCGACCGAGACGTAGAGTCGATCGAGTCGCTCGCGGCCGACTACGACGTGGTCCGTGTCGACGACGAGGCGGAACTCGAGGTCGAAACCGCCGGCGGGGTCGTCACCGTCTGGACGGTTCCAGCCTACAACGATCCGGACGGCCCGAACGCGGACGACGACGGGACGGTCATTCACCCGGAGGGGTCGGGCTGTGGGTACCTGTTTACCGTCGAGGGTCGGACCGTCCTCTGGCCCGGGGACGGCGACGCGCTGGACGGGCTCGCCGAACTCGACGTTGACCTATTCCTCGCGAATATCGGCGGCGGCGGAATCGTTTCCGACCGACACGCGGCGGCTGACATCGCCGAGCGAATGGATCCCGAGTTAGTCGTTCCGATCCACTACGACACGTTCGACGCTCTGGAGGCGGACGGCGAGGCGTTTGCGGGCGATGTCGCGTCCCGCTCGATCCCGGTCGCGCTCGATGAACGCTCAGTGACACAGTAGGCTGCCGGCTTCGATTCGGTGGTTGCCGTCGACGTGGCCCGCCGAACCGTTTTTAACCCCGCCACCGTAGGTTCGGTTATGTACGTCCGCGACGCCAAAAACCGTGACGAGGCGTGGTTGCTGGACGCGATCGACGAGATCGGACTCGCCGACATCGCCTTCCGCTCGCGGGACTACGTGATCGCGGTCGATCAGGAGTCCGGCGACCGGACCGGGTTCGGGCGGCTGCGGCTACATAAGCGCGACGGTGAGGAATCGATCGAACTCACAGGGATCGGTGTGTTACCCGAGTGGCGCGGAGTCGGCGTTGGGGCGCACGTCGTCGAGCGACTCGTCGACACCGCGGCCGCGGAGGGATTCGATGTCGTCTACGTGTTCACCGACCAGCCGGAGTACCTCACCCAGTTCGGCTTCGAACCGATCGACGACGACGCGGTCCCGGACACGCTCGCGGACCGTCGAGCAGAAAAGCGAGGGACCCTCGACGGCGAGATCACCCCGCTACGGCTCCCGACCGACGGGTTTGAGATGCCAAGCCGACTTCGCGAGGCGTTTAAAAACGCGGCACGGGGGACGACTGACGAGACTGCGGAGCCGGAGGAATCGGCCGAGGACTTCGGTATCGATCCGGAGTCGGCGACGTATAAGTACGACACCGGAAAGTAGCCCCCACGACCGCTCTTTGATGCCCGCCACTTATCCGACCGCCAGCCGATCCTCCGATATGGATCCGCTGATCGAGGCCGCGCGAGACGTGCTCGACGACGCGCACGTTCCCTACTCCGAGTACCGCGTCGGCGCTGCCGTCGAGACTGCCGACGGAACCGTATACACCGGCTGTAACATCGAGAACGCCAACTATTCGAACAGCCTTCACGCCGAGGAGGTCGCCGTTGCGGAGGCCGTGAAGAACGGTCATCAAGCGTTAGATCGAATCGCCGTGACATCGGGCGCTCGCGACGGGGTTACCCCCTGTGGAATGTGTCGTCAGACGCTCGCGGAGTTCGCCGACGGCGACCTCCCTGTCATCTGTGACGAAGGAGGCGGCGAGACCAGCGAGTACAGCCTCGGCGAACTGTTACCGAACACGATCAGTGAGGGGACGCTCGCGGACGCCGATCGAACCCGATCTTCCTCAGAGTAGGCCGCTCTCGCGGAGCACGCGCTCGCCGGACTCGACGAACCGGTCGTGCTCCTCGACAAGCGTATCGTTCAGGAGCCCGCCGTCGCGCTTTACGACGGTGCCGTCGACGACTACCGTGTCGACGTTGGCGACGCTCGCCTGGAAGACGACCGTTTCGATGGGGTTGTGAACCGGCGACGTGTTCACGGCCCCACCGTCGATGATCGTCAGGTCGGCGTGCTTCCCGGGGGTGATAGAGCCAACCTGGTCATCGAGGCCGAGCGCACGGGCTCCGTCGATGGTCGCCAATTCGAGCGCGCGCTCCGGATCGATCGACACCTCACCGATCTGCTCGCCGGCCTCGACGGCTGGTTGGTTGTCGCGGCCGCGCTGAACCTGTACCGCCGTGCGCGTCTGTGTGAACATGTCACCGCTGACGTTCGAGACGATATCGACTCCGACCGTTGGCGTGGCACCGGCAGCAAGCGTCTCACCGAGGACGGGCATTCCCATCCCCATCTGGAGTTCGACTTCCGGCGTGATGGAGACGGAACCACCGGAGTCGCCGATCAGGGCGAACTCTTCCTCTTCGAAGCGGTTAGCGTGGACGAAGTTGAGATCGTCGCCGAGCAGGCCCAACTCCTCCAGCGTGTACACGGTTCCCGGCCCGAGCGAACCGGCATGCATCGACACCGGAATCCCCATCTCGCGGGCGCGGGTGATGTCCTCCTCGACCACGTCATCGCTGGCGTAGTCCGGGCCGCGGATCCCCATCGCGAGCGTGAGGCGGTCGTCAGCGGCCGGGAACCGCTCCTCGTGGAGCCGCTCAATGTCGCCGGGGTGTGACTCTGTGCTCGCTTCCCACCACGTGTCACCGTCGTCGCCCGGCGGGCCGTGTGCGAAGACGGCCCGGACTCCCGCGTCCGCGAGCCCGTCGATCGCGCGGTTGGAGTGTTCGGGAGTGTTGGCGATATGGAACCAGTCGAGGATCGTCGTCGTCCCCGCGTTGAGCTGTTCGGCCGCGCCGAACAGGTTGCCGAGGTACGCGTCCTCGGGCTCGTAGTGGCTGCTCACCTCGCCGAGCATCGTGTCGAGGTACTCCATGAACGTCCAGTCGCCGGCGACGCCGCGGACCCCCGCCTGCCACGTGTGGAGGTGAGAGTTGACGAAGCCGGGAGCGACCACCGAGCCTTCAGCATCGATTACAGTCGCGTCGTCGGCGGTCAATCCCTCTCCGACATCAACGATCTCGCCGTCCTCGACGTACACGTCTCCGTGTTCTAACACGCCGATGTCGGGATCAACAGAGACGACGGTTCCGCCCCGAACGAGCAGCCGGTCTGGCTGCTCGCCCGCGCCGTTCCCGCTGCCGGCGTCGTCCGCGTCGTCGTCTCCGCCAAGCGATCCCAAACAGCCCGTGAGAGGCAACGAGAGGGCGGCCGCGCCGCCCGCAAGGTAGCTCCGCCGCGATACGTCGTTCGAGTCTGTGTTGTGTCGTCGCATCGGCAGTAACTCAAGCGAGGCGCCGTGATACCGTGGACGTTCGTTCGGTATGTTACGAACGGGCCGGCGGCCGACTGATTACGGGGCCGTCTCGCCGATGCCCCCGATGTCGGTCGCGAACTCCGTCCGTCCGGAGAGGTAGTTCTTCGCGAGCCACGCCTCTGCGCGAGTGATGCGGTACTGGAGGGTAGAAACAGGTATCTCTTCGACCTCCGCGACCTCCTGAAGCGAGTTTCGTCGCGGGGTGTCGTAGTATCCACGCTCGATGGCAGCGCGGAGGGCCTCGCGCTGTTCGGGCGGGAGATCGTCGGCATCCGGTTGGTCAGTCGTCCAGTCGGGTGAGTCGTCGACACGCTCGAAGGAGATGTCCAGTCCGGGTCGGAGGTTCGAACGCAATTCCTCGTACACCGGACTCAACGCGGCGTCGTCGTCAGCGAGCACGTTCCATTCGTAGGTGTTCCCGTACTGTTGAGCGCGACAGAGCGCGCCGTCGCCGAGCCGTTTGGTAACCAGATACGGGACGGAACGGCACCCCTCCCCCTCGGACTGCCGAGAGTAGATGAGTCGGCTGGTGGGATGCTCGGCGAGCACCTCGTGCTCCCAGTCGAGCGAGCATCCACCCATTCCGCGAAGGCTCGAACATCGGGGGAGTCCCTCAAGATGGCGATCGTACGCCGCAAGCGCATCAGGTGGGCCGGTGACCTCGTCGACACGCCACATCGTGTCGTCGCTAGCGTGACACGACACTGTCCGCGAGTAGAGTCCGGGATGCCGAATGAAGACGTCCATCAGTTCGTCGGCACCCTCCTCGTAGGTAACGGTGAAATCGAACTCCTGCATCGCTGATCCGTAACAACTGAGCGCACATCAACGTGCGGTTAGCACGTGTGAAACGAGCGCTCGACGTAATAGAACGTTTCCTGAACTGTTTTACGAGAGCCCGCTGATAACTGCTTATGACAGCGGACAGCGAGGACCCGAACGCGGAGACACAGTATCACCTCGAAGTCGGTCCAGACGACGTTGCTGAGGCCGTGCTCCTTCCGGGAAACCCCGAGCGCGTCGACAAGGTGACTGCGCTGTGGGACGACTACGCGGAGGTCGCACACCACCGTGAGTACCGTACCGCGACTGGGACGTACGACGACGCCCCGATATCGGTGACCTCCACCGGCATCGGCTCTCCCTCTGCGACCATCGCCGTCGAAGAACTCGCACGCGTGGGCGTCGAGACGTTCATTCGGGTGGGCTCGTGTGGAGCAATCCAGCCGGGAATGGATGTCGGTGACCTCGTAATCACGACAGGCGCAGTCCGCCAGGAGGGGACGAGCGACGAGTACGTGCGCGAGGACTACCCCGCAACCGCGGACGGCGAGGTCGTCTCCGCACTCGTCGCTGCGGCAGAACGGCTGGGGTACGACTACCACACAGGAATCACGATGAGCGCCGATTCCTTCTATGCCGGACAGGGTCGACCCGGGTTCGAGGGGTTCGAGGCGGCCGGTTCCGACGCGCTCGTCGAGGAACTACGGAACGCGAACGTCAAGAACGTCGAGATGGAGGCGTCGGCGATCCTTACTGTCGCGAACGTGTACGGCCTCCGGGCCGGCGCGGTGTGTTCGGTGTACGCGAACCGTGTGACCGGCGAGTTCCGGACGGAGGGTGAGTCCCGAGCGGCCGAGACCGCGAGTCTCGCCGTCAAACTGCTCACGCGTATGGACGAGATCAAACGCGAGGCCGGCGCGGACCGGTGGCACGCCGGGCTCTCGCTGTAGTCGCTCGCTCTCGCGAGAATCAGACGTATCATCGGGTTAACACGGCTTGTATGGGCAATACTTGCTTCCGGTCGGTTCCAAAGTGTCTTTACCCGCGGCCCGCGCATCGGAAGACATGACATCACAGATCGTCGTCGTCGGCTCCGGGTACGCCGGCGCGGGTGCCGTGAAAGCGTTCGAAGACGAGGTCGGTCAGGGTGAGGCGGAGCTCACCTGGGTCTCCGAACACGACTATCACCTCGTGTTACACGAGGTTCACCGGGCCATTCGTAACCCCGCAGTCGAGGACAAGATCACCATCCCCGTCGGGGAGATTATGTCCGACGAGTCGACGTTCGTTCAGGGACGCGTCGTCGACGTTGACACCGACGACCGAGTCGTCGAGACCGATGACGGCGAGACGGTCGAGTACGACTACCTGCTTCTCGCGATCGGTTCCACGACTGCCTTCTTCGGTATCGATGGGCTCAAAGAACACGCCCACCAGCTGAAGGGGCTCGACGACGCGAAGGCGATCCACGAGGAGGTTCGCGAGGCGGCCGGGAACGCGACTCGATCCGACCCGGCCCACGTCGTGGTCGGCGGTGCCGGCCTCTCCGGAATCCAGACAGCGGGCGAGATCGCAGAGTACCGTGATGAACACCGCGCACCAATCGACATTACCCTCGTCGAAGGGCTCGACGAGGTGTTCCCCGGTAACGACCCGCAGCTACAGGGCGCGCTCCGTCAGCGGCTTGAGGATGCGGACGTCGAAATCCTTACGGGCGAGTTCATTTCGGAGGCCGACGAGAACGCCGTCTACCTCGGGGGCGGCGAGGACGAGGAGCCGGAGGAGATAGCCTACGACGTGCTCGTCTGGACGGGCGGTATCACAGGCCACGAAGAGATCGGGGCGGTAGAGGTCGAGAAGGACGACCGGTCAAACCGCGTCTTTGCCGAATCCGACTTCACGACGAGCGATGACCGTGTGTTCGCCATCGGCGACACCGCCTTGGTCGATCAGGGTGGTGACGACGTCGCGCCGCCGACCGCACAGGCCGCATGGCAGGCCGCAGAGGTCGCCGGCGAGAACCTCGCCCGGGCCGCTCGCGGCGCGCCCCTCCAGTCGTGGGAACACAAGGACAAGGGAACCGTCATTTCGATCGGTGAGGAGGCGGTTGCTCACGACGTGATGGGGATGCCGATCACGACGTTCGGCGGCATGCCCGCGAAACTGTTGAAGAAGTCGATCGCGGTCCGCTGGATCTCGAAGGTCTCCTCGACCGGACGTGGCGTGAGCGCGTTCGGCGATATGTAATACAGGACCGTCTTTCTCAACGCGTGACTCGGCAGTGCGGAGTCAACCGTTGCTTCGGGTACTTACCGGCTTTGTCGCCGCCGACCGGTTTTTTAAGTCCTCGTGGGACGTACGTGAACGCATGAGTAACAGCCCGGGAGCGCCCGTACTGATCTTCGACGGCGATTGCCCGTACTGCTCTATCGCGGCGGTCGCGCTTCGTCGCCTCGACGATATCGAGGCGGTGCCGTGGGAGGCGGAGCCGGTTGGCCCCTTCCTCGACGCGCAGTTCGGGGCACGGCCGTTCGCGATGGTACTCGTCGATCCCGCGGAGCAGTTGGTGTACGCCGGTCGGTCGGCCGCTGAAGAGCTCGCGGACAGAGCGGGGACTCCTGGAATCGTCGGAGGACTCGTTCGCGACAACTACGACCGGATCGCCGGGGTTGTCGGCGCGCTCTCGGGCCGAGGTCGTGACCCGGACGACTTCCACGACACGTACGAATTGACCGAGGAGGCAACTGGGCTCGTTGATTCGCTCCGTCCAGCGGCCAGTGATCCGCCGGAACCGGCCGCGTGACCGTGGGCGACGGCACGTCCGAGCGCGATCCGGTCGGCGGTACGTACACGCTCGTCGCCGAGTGTCGCGAAGCGGTTGTCATCGACGTGGGCGCACTCGGTGAACGTGAGTTCCCTGCCGGCGGGTACGCGTACACCGGAAGCGCGCTTGGGTCGGGCGGATTCTCCCGAGTTCGGCGTCATCGTCGAACGGCTCGCGGCGACAACGATGTACGTCACTGGCACGCCGATTACTTCCTCGGACATCCCGCAGTCCGAGTCGACCGGGTCGTGTACGGTCCGGGCGAAGACATCGAATGCGCGGTGGCAGACCGGCTTCCCGCGGGTCCAGTTTCGGGGTTCGGCGCTTCCGACTGTGACTGCTCTAGTCACCTCTCGTGGACCGAAGACCCGGCGGATCTGATAGACCGAGTTGTTCGGGCGTACGAGTCGACCGGCGAGGCCGGAGCGCGGCGTCGTCAGATATCGTAGCGATCGACGACTTCCCGGAGCTGCTCGCGTCGTCCCTCAACGGCGCGCTCGCGGAGGGCTGCCTCCTCGGCAGTTGGACTTTCGAGATCCGGTACGTCCGTCGGTCGGCCCTCCTCGTCCAGCGCGACGAAGGTGAAGTACGACGTGGTAGTCCGCCGGGTTGACCCGGTACGCGGGTTCTCCGCGCGCACTTCGACTTTCACGTCGAGGCTCGTCCGCCCGGTATTAAACACGTACCCCTCGATCACGACGACCTCGCCCATCTCGATCGGCGCAATGAAATCAACATGGTCCATCGACGCGGTGACCACCTGCCGGCTGGCGAAGCGCATCCCGGCGATGGCGCCACAGATATCCATCCAGTGAAGCACCGCACCACCGAGTGCCCGACCGAGGTTGTTGGTGTCGTTCGGCAGAAGCATCTCCGTCATCTCCGTGTACGACTCGGCGAGGGTCGCCGTGGCGGGGCTGGCGGTCGACGCCGATCCCGTGTTTTCGTTCGACGCTGATTCAGTGTCTTCGTTCGACGCCGATTCAGTGGATTCGCTTGAATCCGGAGGCGTCTCCTCGTCGGCCATGGTGTCGATGGAGCGTCCGGCGACTTGAACCCCGCTACCTCCCCTCGAACTCCTCGCCGCCGAATTGGATCGAGTCCGGCGGTCGGCCTGCCTCATCGATCACCGCGTCGGAGACGAGGATCGGACACTCGACACGGACCGCGAGCGCGAGCGCGTCCGACGGGCGGGCGTCGAAGACGAACGCCTCGGGCTCGCCGTCCTCGTATCGTTCGGCGTCGACCTTCGCGTAGAACGTGCCGTCAGTAAGGTCGTCTATCCGAACGCGGTCTATCGCGCCGCCGAACTCCGTGACAACGTCCACAAAGAGGTCGTGTGTGAGCGGCCGATCGAACGGTTCTCCTTCGAGGACGGTTCCGATCGACCGTGCCTGATCGCCGCTAACGAAGATCGGGACGTACTCGTCACGGACGCGCAAGACGACAGCCGGGACGTCGCCACCGGGCGCGGAGCCGGCACCGACGCCGACGACCTCGGCTTCGTGTTCCATACAGATCGGTTCGGTACGGTCCCATGAATAGTTGTCCCCGAAGGGTCTCGGTGTCCACAATCGGTCACCGACTGGTCCGGTACCAGTACGCCCAAGCGAGCGTGAACACGAGTGCGGCTCCAAGAAAGAACACCACGCCGGGCTCTGCGATCGCTCCCACGAGTTCAATAAAAAGGTCCGCGCGCTCGGCCGCGTCGTCTTCGATAGCGATCCCGTCGTCAACTTCGGTATCCGGATCGGAATCGAACTCGGCATCCTCCTCCACACTGGGGTCCGTCTCGGCGTCCTCCTCGTCGGGTTCCTCGGTTGCGGCTCCCACGTCGTCTTCGGCAGCCTCCTCGTCGCCTGGTGCCGTGTCATCCGCGGCTGGGGCTTCGTCTGCCATCGCCTCGTCGTCGGACTCATCCTCGACTGTCGCTGCCGGCGCGTCGTCGGCTCCCGTCTCTGAGAGAACCGAGGTGAACGCCTCCTGCGCCGCGAGCGCGGCGAGTCCGATGATCCCGTAGCCGCCGAGCAGCTTTTTTAATGCGGTTTTGATCCCGGTCGACTCATCGGAGCCACCCGCAAACAGCACGAGCGGCTCATCCGTCGGCGCGTACACGTTCATTTCGCGGCCCTTCTCTGAGTACGTCGTATCGATAACATCGACGACATCGGCCTCAGAGAGCTTCGAGAGGTGATACTGGACGTTCTGTAGCGACGTGTCGAGCTCCTCGGCCAACTCGGAGGTCGTCGCCGGCTCCTCGTGGAGGGCCGAGAGGGCGTCCCTGGCAGTCTCGGAGCCGAGCGCGGAGATGACATCCTCGGCGTCGTCGTCGTCGACGCCGACGACGCGTGGGTCACGGTCCTCGGGCGTGGAGTCCGGCAGGGAGGGTAACAGCCGGGACATATACCCACATGGACGACGCTACGATACAAATCTGTTGGGACTGTCGGGCCGGAACGGACGGAACTGGTGGACTGCACGGCTCGGCACGGACTCACAAGCCCTAAACGCGGTGGCGAAGTACGTCGGGGTGATGACAGAGACGCCTGGGGGCTCGTCCGACGCGCCGTCGGCTCCCTCGGCTCCTGCGGCGAGCGCCGGCGAAGACGCTCCCGGCGACCCCGAGCCCGGATCGGTCACGGTCGTCGGAACCGCCCACATCTCGGAGCATTCCGTCGAGGAGGTCGAGGAGACAATAGACCGGGAGCGCCCTGATGTCGTCGCCGTCGAACTCGACGAGGGGCGATACCGCCAGATGAAAGGCGAGACCCCGGATGACCTCGATGCGAGCGATCTGTTGAAAGGGAACACCGTCTTTCAGTTTCTGGCCTACTGGATGCTTTCGTACGTCCAGACGCAGCTCGGCGAGCGGTTCGACATCGAGCCCGGGGCCGACATGAACGCCGCCATCGACATCGCGGAACGGCTCGGCATCGATGTTGCCCTCGTCGACCGCGACATCCAGACGACGATCCAGCGGTTCTGGGCACGGATGACCGTTATAGAGAAGCTTCGAATGGTTGGTGGGCTCGCCTTTGGGATCACGGATCCCCGAATCGTTGGCGTGACTGCGGGTCTTCTGGCCGGGATACTCGCCGGTCCCGCAATCGGCGTTTTCGGCGGGTCGTTCGGCGTGACGGACCCAATTTTGACGAGCGTGACTGCCGGCGTGCTGGTGGCGGTTATTGTCGGGATCGTGACCGATCAGGTCGGCCGGATTGGACTCTCTCCCGACGCACGCCTGTTTGCTGCGGCGGGAATCGGCGCGACAGCGGGGCTTGCCGCCGTCGCGTTCGGCTTCGCGGACGGCGTCGTCTCCACGTACCTCGGTGGGTTCACTGTTAGAGCGATCGGCAGTCTCGGAATCGGGATCGGTCTCGGTCTCACCGTTGGCGTCCTCGCGGCGGCGGTGTTGAGTGTGTTCGGCGTGCTCGGCAGCAACGAGCCCACCGACCACGGCGGAATCGAGTCGCTCGACATGGAGGATCTTACCGACACGGATGTCGTGACGATGATGATGGAGGAGTTCCGCCAGTTCTCACCCGGCGGCGCGGAGGCGCTCATCGACGAACGAGACGCCTTCATTGCGCACCGACTCGTTGCGCTCCGGAACGCCGGCCACGACGTGGTCGCCGTCGTCGGCGCGGGCCACCGGGCCGGAATCGAGCGCTACCTCGCGAATCCAGACACCCTCCCGCCGGTCGAGGAGTTGGTCGGGAAAGAGAGCGGTCGTGGCCTCCCGTGGAAGAAGCTGCTCGGATATGGGGTCGCCGTCGCGTTTGTGGCGTTCTTCGTCCTCCTCGCGATGGCCGGCGTCCGTAACGAGTTCCTGCTCCGGCTGTTCGGCGCGTGGTTCCTCATCAACGCCGTCTTCGCGTTCGGCTTCGCGAAGCTGGCAGGCGCGCGCTGGTCATCCGCAAGCGTCGGGGGCGCAGTCGCATGGATGACCTCGATTAACCCGCTGCTCGCTCCCGGGTGGTTCACGGGATACGTCGAGTTGCGACATCTCACCGTAAACGTCGGCGACATCGGGAAACTCAACGAGCTGTTGTCCGACGAGAGTCTCTCTCCATCCGCCCTCGTCTCGTCGATGCTTGACGTGCCGCTGTTCAAACTCATCGTGGTCGTCGCACTGACGAACGTCGGTAGCATCGTCGCGAGCTTCCTGTTCGTCGTGTACGTCGTCCCGGTTATGTTCGGCGCGGAGATTGGCGGCGTCGACGAGATTAGCCGGCTCATGATCGACGGCGCACGGAACAGTGTCGACCTGATTCGCGGATTGGTCACAGCGGCCTAACACTTCGATACACATGGGAACCAACGTACGCGGCCGCCGGATCGGCGGTCTCTACTTTAGCGGCACCGAACTCAGGGATCTGCTCGTCGCGTGGCTTGCGCTCGGCGTCGCCTTCATGCTGTTTTTCGCGGGCGGAACCGCCGGCTTCGACCGCCTCCTCGCGGCGGGACTCGTGTTACCGCTCGCGGTCAGTCTGTTGACTGCCGGGGTGGCCTTCCTGCTCCACGAGGTCGCACACAAGGTGGTCGCCGTGCGATACGATCAGGTTGCTGAGTTCCGCGCGGACAACGGAATGCTGTTTCTGGCGGTGATGAGCGCACTACTCGGATTCATTTTCGCGGCCCCGGGTGCGGTTCACCATCGGGGGAGACTGACCGCGGCCGAACACGGCCGGATCGCCCTAGCCGGCCCGGTCGTCAACCTCCTGTTGTTGGGCGTCTTCTTCCCCGTGCTGGCTGCCGGTATTCTACTCAGCAACGAGGTTGTGACGCTGATCGGTGAGCGGGGGCTCGCGATCAACGTCTTCCTCGCGGCGTTCAACCTGATCCCCTATGGACCGCTTGACGGCAAGACCGTCCTCGATTGGAGCAAACCCGTCTGGGTCGCAATCTTTGTCCCCTCCGTTCTCCTCACGGTTGGTCTGGTGTTCATCGGTGGGCTCGGATTCGGCGGGCCATTCTGACCGGTAACGCGGGCGGATAGCGGTCGACAGGTAAGCGGTGTGTTTTTGCTCCGCGGCGTCACGAGGAGTGTATGGCCGACAACGACGGCGACGAACTCACGTACGCCGACGCAGGTGTCGACATCGACGCGAGTGAGGCAGCGACGGCGGCGCTGGTCGGAATGGTCGGAGCGGGCGAGGGCGACTACGCCGGACTCCTCGACATCGGCGACCGATACCTCGCGCTCGCGACCGACGGCGTCGGGACGAAACTCCTCGTCGCGGAGGCGCTCAGCGACTACTCGACGGTCGGGATCGACTGTATCGCGATGAACGTCAACGATCTCGTCGCCGCCGGCGTCCGGCCGGTGGCATTCGTCGATTACCTCGCGGTCGAACAGCCGGACGAGACGTTCGCCGAGCAGGTCGGCGAGGGGCTCGCTGCCGGTGCGGACCGTGCCGACATCGAACTCGTTGGCGGCGAGACGGCGGTGATGCCCGAGGTCGTCCGCGGACTCGACCTCGCCGGGACCTGTGCTGGGCTCGCCGGCAAGGGCGCGGTGTTCGACGGCGAGGCAAAACCGGGTGACGCGCTCGTCGGCTGGCGCTCCTCGGGGATCCACTCGAACGGACTGACGCTTGCGCGCGAGGCAGTCACTCGAAGTCACGACTACGCCGATCCTGCGCCGTTCGAGGGGTACGAGACGCTCGGCGAAGCGCTACTTGAACCGACCCGAATCTACACCGATCTCCTCGATCCGATGCGTGACCACGGCGTCCACGGGGCGGCCCACATCACCGGCGGGGGCTGGAGCAACCTCGAACGGCTCGGCGAGAACCGGTACGCGGTTGAAGACCCGTTTGACGCACAGCCAGTGTTCGGCTTTGTCCAGTCCGAAGGCAACGTGTCCGACGAGGAAATGCATCGAACCTTCAATATGGGTACCGGGTTCGTCGCCGCGCTCGATCCCGAATCTGCCGAGTCGCTGGCGGCGGCTACCGGCGGTCGCGTCATTGGGCGCGTGGAGACAGGTGAGACCGTCGCGATCCGTGGACTCGAACTATAGCGATCGCAGGGTTCAAGCCGTCCTGCGTTCGTCAGTCAAGGTCGACGTCGGTGATTTCGAGGCGCGCACCGCCCGTCTCGCTTTCCGTGACGCGCATGTCCCATCCGTGTGCTCTCGCTATCTCCCGGGCGATGTTGAGTCCGAATCCGGTTCCGTCGGCGTCGCTCGAAACGCCCGTGTCGAACACTCGCTCCCGCTCTGCTTCGGGGATCCCCGGCCCGTCGTCGGCAACGTAGATCCCTGTCGGACGGTTACTGTCGGCCCGCGTCGACGTGAACATCGGCTCCATCGTCCCGATCCGAACCGTCACGTCTGAGCCCCCGTGACGGACCGCGTTGCCGATTAGGTTCTCAAAGAGCTGTTTCACGCGCCCCGGATCGCCACGAATCGTCCGGTCGGTCTCGACGACGAGCGTCGCATCGGCCGTCTCGACGGTGTCCCAACAGGCCTCAATAAGCTCTCTAAGGTTAATTTCAGTGGCGTCCGTGACGGTTTTTCCCTCTCGCGCAAGGGTCAACAGATCGTCGATGAGCGTTAGACTCCGGTCAACGGCGTTGGCCGCGGGTTCGAGGTGTTCGCTTTCACACTCGTCACGCGCGAGCGCCAGTCGCCCCTGCGCGACGTTCAGCGGGCTCCGGAGGTCGTGTGAGACCACGGAAACGAACCGTTCCAGCCGCTCTCGCTCTCGTTGAGCGCGAATTCGGGCGTGATACGACGCCACCGCCGTGGGGATCCAGTCAGCGAGCGCCGCGTGGTCGTCGCCGGCAGTGGCGGCTCGGATGTACCCGGTTGCGCCGGCGGAGACGGCTCGACTGGCTATCGCCTCGCTTCCCGTGTCGGTGTAGAGAAGGAAGGGGAGGTCGGCGTCACGCTCCCGAACCGATTCCAGAAGATCGATTCCGTCCCGGTCCGGCAGTTCGTACGCCGACACGACACAGTCGTACTCACGGACCTCCAGTCGTCGTAACGCGCTGTCGGCGTCCGCCACGGTGAACACGTCGAGGCGGTCGTCCGTGCGTTCGAGCGCCGTCGCTATCGATGCTCTGGCGTCCGCGGTCCACCCGACGAGGAGGACTGATATCGAGCCGCCGATCGGATCCATCTCGGAATACCCTGTGTCGGATAGCATGACGTTTGTATTTAAAAGTGGGTGCTATGCTGGCTTCTCAACGTGGCGTGGGTGCGTAGTCCGGTGTTCTACAGGCGGAACAGGCTGAGCCGGTTCACGACAGGTGAGCCGCGATGTCGGCCTCGGTAATGATACCGACCGTCTCGCCGCCGTCGGTGACTATCACCGCCTTATAATGGTCTAACAGATTCCGCACTTCGTCGACGGTCGCGCCCGGCGCAACCGTCGGGAAGGACTCGCTCATTACCTCGCTAACCGGATGGTTTCCGACGTTCTCGCCGGCGTGAACGACATCACTCTGACTGATCGACCCCACTGGGACGCCGTTCTGTAACACCGGGAGCTGGGAGTACGCCTCACCCTCCATCAGGTCGACGGCCTCGCGCACGGCGTCGTCGGGCGCAACGCTGATCACGGTCTCGTTCATCAGGTCAGTTGCGCGAACGACCTCGCCCTCGGCCTCCTGAAGCGCATTGACAATACGACGGAGCGTCGACAGCCGTGGGTCGACATCGCCGCCCTCGATCCGGGCGATAAGCGGCTG
>CAYRWH010000021.1:0-16303 GCA_964427935.1 uncultured Halobellus sp.
GCCGCAACGCCGGAGAGTACGGTCGCGCCGCCCAGTCCGAGTAGTCCCAGTGCAGCTCTCCGGGTGAGTCTGCGGTCGGACATAACAGTGAGAAATCACGAATTAGGATTTACATATCTTACGCTCTTGTGTAGCACATTGTTGATTTCACAGCGTCGCTTTGATGGCGTGTTTGAGCGCGCTTTGTCCCGGTTTTCTGTATACGCTCTTGCGTAGTACATTGTTGATGTGGAGTCTTCTTGCGGTTTCACGCTCTTCGTAATTGAATGAGATTCCAGACTTCAGGCGCTCAAGCGACTGGTTTCTGTTCCGATTCTTCTGAAGCGAGCAATATCAACAATCTGCTTCACAAGAGCGTAGATGTTATACTATCCTACTGTCCTATGATCACTTTGTAACTGCGTTGGTTCGGCAATATAAATTGCTGAATCCACCCTCTATATCCAGCACGACGCGAGAAACCTATCACTCCTTGAGGATTTCAACAGAGCCGGCACCTTCTAAATCAAGACGCCATCCAGCCGCAGGACTCACTCTCGACGTACGAGCCGTGTCGCTGTCGCCTTCCACGTCAGCACGACCGCACGTCCCGGGGCCAGTTCGAGGCGGTCCACGCTCTCCTTCGTCACGAGTGCCCGAAACGTCGTCCCTTCGACATCGACGGCGACAGTACACACTGTCTCCCCACGATCAAGCCCGGTAACGGCTCCGGAGAGACGGTTTCTCGCGCTCGTCGCACTCGGTTCCGGGTCGGCGGCCGGATCGAGAACCGTGACCGCGTCGGCACCGATCCGGATCTGGACCGTGTCACCCGCAGCAACGCCGTGATGGAGACCGCAGACGGTTCCAACCGTCGTCTGTACGTCCGCCAGTTCGCCCGAAACGGACGAGACGGTTCCGTCGAGAACGGTTTCTGGCACCCGTGCCGTCGCGGAGAGCGCAGCCTGTAACCGTTCGTATCGGTTCAGCAGTCGCCTTGCGGTGTCCGTTAGCCTGCTCCCACCGCCGTCGCTTCCGCCTCGGCGGCGCTCGACGAGGTCGCCGAACGCCGACTCCAGCGTCTCGATCCGGGAGAGGTCACGCGCACGCGACCGGCCGAGTTCCGTCGACGCCTTGGCTATCGACCCAGTGTCGTCGATCGCTTGGAGCAGCGCCACGTCGCGTTCGTCGAACTCAACTCCACTTCGCAGGAGCGCGGCACGCCCGTGTCCGCTCGACTCGTCCATCGATCGGATCTCTTCGGGGGGACGCTAGAGTCTTCCCCGCTTTCGGTGGATCAATAGACGAGTTCGCCCTCGATAAACTTCCGGGCACGGGGGTCGTCAGGGGTTGTGAACACGCGTTCTGTGGGTCCAACTTCGATTATTCGCCCGTCAAGCATCACCGCGACGCGGTCCGCGATGCGCTCCGCTTGGTTCATATCGTGTGTGGCGACGGCGACACCCAACCCGCGTGTTCGGGCCGTGTCGACCGCGTCCTCGATGACGGCCGTGTTTCGGGGGTCGAGATCGGAGGTTGGCTCGTCGAGGAGCAGGAACGCCGGGTCAGACGCGAGCGCCCGGGCGAAGGACACGCGCTGTGCCTCCCCACCGGAGAGCGAGTCGACCGACCGCGATGCCGCGTCGGCGAGCCCGACCACCTCTAACGCCTCGGCAACCGCCTCAGTCGTGTCGTCACCGCGGAGTCGCGAGCCCCACCGGACGAGCCGGTCGCGCCACCCTCGCCGGATATGCCGGCCGTAGCCTACGTTTCGGCGAACGGTCGTCCCGAAGAGGTTCGCCTCCTGGAACACCATCCCGACCCGGCGTCGACGGTCGAGTCTGTCGCGCTCTGACAGCTCCCACACGTCGGTGCTGTCCATCTCGACTGTCCCCGAATCCGGTCGGTGAAAACACGCCAACAGTCGCAGCAGCGTCGTTTTGCCCGTCCCGGAGGGGCCGATGATCGCCACGGTCTCCCCGCGTTCAACCGCAAGCGACACATCGTCGAGCACGTCGGTATCGCCGAACCCGTGGCTGGCGTTCTCAACCGCGAGTCGGTTGGTCGCGCCTCGGTTCGCGTCTCTGTTTTTCATACGCGGCTCCCTCCCAGCCTGAGTACGAGTCCGTTGATCAGGAAGACGAGCGTCACGAGGATCGCTCCGAGGATCATCGCGAGTTCGAAACGGCCTTGCCGGGCTTCGAGCTGGATCGCCGTTGTGAGCGTTCGAGTGATGGAGGTGCCGTCGGCACCGGCGACGTTGCCGCCGACGATGAGTACTGACCCGACCTCGCTTATCGCTCGGCCGAGTCCGGCGAGGACGGCAGTAAGGATTCCGTACCGGGACTCTTTGATCGTCACGAGCGCGACATCGAGGCGCGTCCCGCCCATCGCGTAGGCGGCATCACGGACACCGTCCTCGACACTACTCACGGCTGCGAGGCTTACACCGGTGATAACAGGCGTTGCGAGAACGAACTGTGACAGGATCATCGCCTCTCTAGTGAACACGAGGTCGAAAGTCCCGAGCGGACCTTGACTGGAGACCGCGAACAGCACGACGAGACCGACGACGACGCTCGGAAATCCCATCCCCGTATTGATGAGCGCGACGAGGAGTCCCTTGCCGGGAAACGTTGAGAACCCGACGAGCATCGCAATCGGGAGACTCACCAGTGTGCTCAGCAACACTGCGGTGAGGCTCACGTACAGGGAGACGTAGATGATACTCGTCACGTAGTTCCGTTCGAAGGGGAACTCGACGAACAGCGGGACGACTACGTCCGCGACGGAGACCACTGTGAGCGCTTGGTCGATCATCTCCGGCTACTCGTCGTCCGGCGTCCACCCTTCGGGGACGTACTGACGGAAGTTCGGATCCGCCGAGAGCGACTTGGGGAAGAACAGCCGTTCGCCGTCGACGGTGTACGATGCGATGATCTCTTGTCCCTCGTGTGACGTGAGAAAGCCAATGTAGGACATAGCGAGGTCGTAATTAACGTTCTCGTGGAGGGCGGGGTTCACGGCGACGATCCCATACGGGTTCGCGAGGAGTTCCGGACCGTCCTCGATCGGTCCTTCAACGTGGATCGACACGGCGTTGAGTTCAGAGCGTTGAGAGATGACCGTCCCACGGTCTGCGAGGGTGTAACCCGGCGTCCGGTCCGCCTGATCCAGCACCGCCCCCATCCCGGCACCAGCCTCGCGGTACCACTCGCCGTTTGGGTCGACGGCGGCCGCGTCCCAAATCTCAAGCTCTTTCACGTGAGTCCCAGAGCTGTCGCCCCGCGAGACGAACACGGACTCCGACTCGGCGATTGCCCGAAACGCGTCCGTCACGCTTTCTATCCCGTCGATCCCGGCAGGGTCGTCGTCGGGCCCGACGACGACGAAGTCGTTGAACATGAGATTGCGACGGTTGATTCCGTACCCTTCTCGGAGAAAATCGTCTTCCAGCGAGCGGGCGTGAACCATCACGATGTCCGAATCGCCCCGGCGACCTGTTTCGAGCGCCGCGCCGGTTCCCTGATCGACCGCGTGGACGGTGACGCCGTATCGGCGCTCGAACGCCGCGTTCACCTCGTCCAGCAGTCCCGTATCGTAGGTGCTCGTCGTCGTTGTGAGCGTCACGGTCTCGTCGAGAACCTCGGCGTGGCCATCGTCGTCGTCGGCAAGACAGCCGGCGAGTCCCGCCGTCACTCCGCCGGCGGTCGCGAGGATATCTCGTCGATGGACCACAAGTGATACAACGTACTGATGGCACCCATTTAGCTATTCTGCTCAGTACGTAGTTGGTAGTGGTTACGCCTCCGGAACGGTGAATGCGGTCTCGTCGTCAGCGGCGTCGCTACGACGATCGGAATGTGCGCCCGCGACACTAACGACCGGTCTCATCTCCGGCGGCGTGCCGCGTCGACCGGGAAACCCTCGTGGCGGGCGGTCGCCTACGCGGCGACGGGCGGGTCGCGTCCGCGACCGAACACGGGTCACAGCAGCGACCGAATGTCACGTGCCTGGGTTCTCCGCGCGGTCATCGCTCCCAATCGGGAGTACTCGGGCGGGGACTGAGGGCACGCAGTAGGAACTCGTCGCTGAGGGAATATAAACGACGCGCCGAGGTGACGACGTTCGCCGACTACTCTTGGTCGGTCCCACTCTCGGAAGGACTGTCGGCCGCAACCGGATCGACGCCTCGGCGGTTCGCGTCGAACTCGGAGAGAGCGTAGACGAGTCCGATCAGCACGACGACGCCCACCGGGAGCAGGGCGACCGGGGTGATACCGGTGACACCCCACACGAGCAGTACGAGTATCGCCACGACGGCGACGGTGACGGCGTAGTATAACTGCGTGCGAACGTGATCGATGAGGTCCGCGCCGGTGAACGTCGCCGACAACACCGAGGTGTCGGAGATCGGTGAGGTGTGGTCGCCGAAGATCGCTCCCGAGAACACCGCCCCGACGACGGCTGCGACCATCGTGTGGTCCCCGGTCAGCGACCACGCAACAGGAATTGCGACCGGCGTGATGATCCCCATCGCGCCCCACGAAGTCCCGGTCGAGAAGGCGACGAACGCGGAGAGGACCAACACGACGATCGGGAGGACGGCAGACGGGAAGTCGGCGCTGACGTATCCTTCGATGAACGCCGCGGTTTCGAGCGACGCCACCACCTCGCCGATTGACCACGCTAAGACGAGCACGGTGACGGCGGTGAGCATGATCCCAAACCCGTCGACGGTTGTGTCCGTCGCCTCGCCGACCCCGAAGATGCCGTACACCTTCCCGAGCACGAACCCGGACGCGACCATTGCGAAGGAGCCGTACAGGAGGGCGGCCGCGTAGTCCGCGTCTATCACCATGTCGTAGAGGGACGCACCGGGCTCGTAGCCGGTCCACAGCGCCGAGCCGACGGTAACCGCGATCAGTACGCCGACGGGTGCGAAGAAGTTGATAAGGCGAGCCTCAGTCGCACTTGGATCACCAAGCTCCGCCTCGACATCCTGCATCGGAACGGCGTCGTCACGCGTTACCTTTCCGGTCGAGGACGCCCGGTGTTCGGCGGTCAGCATCTCACCGTAGTCCCGCCCAGTGAGGACGATGATTCCGACCATTGCGATAGCGAGAATTGAATACGTGTTGAACGGGATAGAGCTGAGGAACACCTCGAACGCGGAGGGCGCGTCCTCGACCCCGAGGTTGTCGTACGCGTCGTTTATCAAGCCAAGTTGGAACGCGACCCACGAAGAGATGCCGAGCGTTGCCACCGGTGCGGCCGTCGAGTCGACGATGTACGACAGCTTTTCGCGAGAAACATGGAGCTGATCGGAGACGTCCTTCATCGATGACCCGACGATGGCTGTGTTGGCGTAGTCGTCGAAGAACATCACGAGCCCCAGTAGCCACGTGACAAGTCCGGCGTCACGACGGCTATCGAGTCGCTCCAGCGCCCAGTCACGGACGGCGTAGGAGCCGCCGAGGTTCCATATCATCGCGACGCCAGAGCCCAAAAGCAGCGTGAACACGATGATCGTCGCGTGGAAGCCGTCGTCGACGAGGATCGCCGCGATGATCCAATCGAACGTCTGGACGAGTCCGAGTCCCCCTGTGAAGATGACCGCTCCAGCCCACACCCCGAGGAACAACGAGAGGATCGCTTTCCGGGTGACGATCGCCAGCACGATGGCGAGCAACGGCGGAACGATGGAGAGGACGCCGAAATCCGACATATCGTCACAGATTCTCGCCGGGGTATTTAAACGTCACCGTCGATCTGCCCGGCTCCGATGCTGACACAGTCGACTTCATTTCGCATCCGGGTCAACCTCACTCCGAACCTGAGTCGACCTGTTCAGCGAACCCGAACCGCGGTTTCACGTCGTCGACGACGACCTCGACGGTGTCGCCGGGCTCAGTATCAGGGACGAAGATCGAGTACCCCTCGACGTAGGCGATGCCGTCTCCTTCCTCGCCGCGCTCCTCGACCGTGACCTCGATCTGGTCGCCAACCTCGACGGGCGCGGTGAGTAACCCCTTCGCGACGAGATACACCTCCGAGGAGGAGTCG
Source organism: uncultured Halobellus sp. (assembly GCA_964427935.1). Classification (GTDB taxonomy): domain Archaea; phylum Halobacteriota; class Halobacteria; order Halobacteriales; family Haloferacaceae; genus Halorubrum. The sequence continues at coordinate 6,046 of CAYRWH010000021.1, forward strand.
CGTGACGCCGGCGGGGAGTTCGTTTTGACGTACTCGAACTCCGCGCCTACGTCCTCGCGGAACGCGTCGAGGTCCTCGCCCTGAAACACCTTTACGACGAAGTCGCCGCCGGGCGCGAGCAGTTCCTCAGCGACCTCGAACGCCTGTCGCGCGAGGTGGACCGACCGGGCGTGGTCCAGCGAGTACTCGCCGGTCATGTTCGGAGCCATGTCGCTCACCACGACATCGGCTCCGCCTCCGCCGACCGCCTCGCGGAGGTAGTGCTGTGTGCGCTCCTCGGTCATATCGCCGCGGATCGTCTCCACGTCGTGCTCGTCGAACGCCTCGATCCGCTGGAGGTCGACGCCGACGACAGTGCCCGTCTCGCCGACCGCCTCGGCAGCGACTTGGAGCCAGCCGCCGGGTGCGGCCCCGAGGTCGACGACGGTGTCGCCGTGATCGAACAGATCCGCGTCCTCGTCCAGCTGTTTCAGCTTGTACGCCGACCGGGCACGATACCCTTGCTGTTTCGACCGGTTGTAGTACTCGTCCTTTCGTCCCATTTCCTCCCAATAGGCTCGCAACCGGTTTATCGGCGTCGTTCGAGCGCGCCCCGGCGGATCGTTGGTGTCAGACCCAGTCAGCGTTCGGATCGACTCGGCCGGCTGGCACCTCGCCGTTCAGAACGGCAGCAACGTCGTCCGCGGCGCTCCGGTTCAGGTCCTCGTGGGCGTCCTCGCTGTACCACGCAGCGTGCGGGGTAACGACCGTATCCGGTCGCCCGACGAGCGGGTCGTCCGCCGGCGGTTCCTCGGCGAGCACGTCCAATCCCGCAGCCTTGATCGTGTTGGATTCGAGCGCGTCAAGGAGCGCGTCGGCGTCGATCACGGGGCCACGCCCAACGTTGACGACGACCGAGTCGGAAGTGAGTCGCCCGAGCGCGTCCGCGTTGACCATTCCACGAGTAGCGTCCGTCAAGGGTGCGTACACCCCCACGTGGTCGCTCCGGTCGAACAGCTCGTCGAACCCGACCTTCTCGACGCCGTACGTCGCCATCTTGTCGGCGTCGACGAACGGATCGTGTGCGACCAGCTCCGCGTCGAATCCTGCGAGCTGCTCGGCCGCCCGACGAGCGATGGGACCGAACGAGACGAGCCCGACCGTCGACGCCCCGAGTCGGCGGATCGGGCGGCCGTCCTCCCAGCTCCAGCTTCCGGCCACCACCGCGTCGTCGTACGCCTTTAACGACCGGAGACAGGTCAACAGCAACGAGACCGAGTGGGTCGCGACCTCGTCGGTACAGTAGTCCGGGACGCGTGTTACCGTCACTCCGGCGTCGGCCGCGGCGCTGACATCGATGTTGTCGACCCCGACCGCCGACCGAACGATCACATCAAGGTCGGGGGAGAGCGCGTCGATTGCCTCGGCGGTAACCGGTGTGTTGATGTCGGTGACGACCGCGTCGAATCCACGGCCGGCGTCGATCAGTCGCTCCGTGGACCCCAGCGCTGTGACCTCGATCTCGACGTTCTCGTCGACTGCCGCCGCAAGCCGCGTGCGGTACGTTTCTGGGTCGATCATCGGAAACTCAGAGAGTAGAACGCGTTTCATACGAGTCAGTACGCCTTCCCCCTACTTGATGTCTGTCGGTTACGCAGTCAGGTTCGCCGCACACGGAGCGAAGCCCGAAGACACCTACCGATCGACGACTCTTTGCTGATACGGATACAATCCCCGCGCGTGAGCGACGATACGTCTGAGACCGCGTCGGAGAAGCCACCGATGCTCGTCCTTCTTGAGTCGCTTGAGTTCTATCGGAACGTTCGGATCGGCGTCGTTGTCGGGGGGATAGTCGGGGTGTCGCTGTACCTCGTTCGGACGCTGGAGCTCCTTCCGTGGTCGCTCGTCGAAACCCGCGAGTACCCGCTCTTTGGGCCGGATGTTTGGTTCCTCTTATTAGCGTTCGTCTTGGCGGCGACGCTATCGCTGCTGGTCGCGATAGGGCTCACCGTTGTTGAAGCGGTTCGCGGGGCTCGGACGGTTACGGACGTGGAGCGGAGTTAGTCTGCGGTACAGGACACCTCACCGTCATCGCTCGTGAACTCCTGAGCGGGCTCGGTGAGCTTATAAAGACTCTGGCGAGCGTCGGCGAAGTAGACGTCCTCGTCAACCACGTCGATCCCTTCGAGTCGTTCGAGCGCGTATCGAACGGTCCGAGCCGACAACATCGACTCCTGAACGATTCCCTTCTGTGTCAACGCGCCGTTGTATTCGAGTACCTTAAAAACGAGTTTGGCGCTCGGTGGGAGGTCGTCGAGACCCTCTGTCTGGGTTCCAGCCATCATTACGATTCGAAACCGTACACCGGCATAAATGTTGATGGAAATCCGCCTGTTTCGCCCCAGTTACCGGACATATTTTCCGAAACATACGCAAAAAACCAGCAACATATTCTTCTTTCTCCCGCTGGACTGACCAGTCAGTCAGCCTCTACTCCTCGCGCGCGCACCAACGTTGACCAGTTCCCGCGTGGAGCTTCTGTGGGGCACGTCAGAGGTTCGTCGAAGCGAACGGAACGAACGGCTTTTCACCGCTGGTTGTGGATCCGTAGGTATGAGCGACGAATCGGGAATCACCGGCCACGCCCGGAGCGTGGTCGTCACCACGATCTGTTGTCTCGCGGGAATCGCCGCGGGCGTGGTGTCGACCGCCTACGTCGGCACCGGCGACGCCGCCGCCCAGAGCACGACTGCCGTCCTCGTGATGGGTGCGTTCGTGCTCGTACAGTATCCGCTGTACAAGGTCATCGGCGTCGGCGACTTCGGCGTCAAGGACAACCTCTACGTGGCGTTTATGACGTTCACGCTCTGGTTCATCAGCTACACCGTTCTTCTCACGTCGGACGTGGGGTTCTGAGATGGCCGACGACAGTATCGCCGTGGTCGACCTGGATCGCTGCCAGCCCGACCGCTGTAACTACGAGTGTGCCAACTATTGTCCCCCGAACCGGACGGGCAAGGAGTGTATCACCGAGCGCGGCGAGGACGCCGCCGAGGGCGACCCGGACCAGATACACATCTCCGAGGAGCTGTGTCTCGGCGAGACCTGTGGTATCTGCGTCGAGAAGTGTCCGTTCGACGCCATTGAGATAATTAACCTCCCCTCCGAGTTGGAGGAAGACCCGGTCCACCGCTACGGCGAGAACGCGTTTGCGCTGTACGGGCTTCCAACCCCTGAACCCGGCAGCGTTACCGGGATCCTTGGACCGAACGGGATCGGGAAATCAACCGCGGTTCACGCGCTTGCGGGCGAGCGAATTCCCAACCTCGGCGACCACGAGGCCAACCCCGGCTGGGAGCGGGTACTCGACCGGTTCCGCGGAACCGGCCTCCAGAACTACCTCGAATCGCTGAAAGAGGGGGATGTCACCGTCGCCCGCAAGCCGCAGTACGTCGACCAGATCCCCAAACAGTTCGACGGCAACACCCGCGAGCTGTTGGAGCGGACCGACGAGCGCGGGGCGCTCGACGAGCTGATCGACCGGCTTAACATCCGACCGGTGATGGATCAAGACATCGACTCGATCTCTGGGGGGGAGCTCCAGCGGGTCGCTATCGCCGCCTGTCTCGCTCGGGACGCCGATTTCTACTTCCTCGACGAGATCACCCCGTATCTGGACATCGGTCAGCGGATGGTCGCTGCGCGGCTGATACAGGAGTTAGCGAACGACGAGAGCGCCGAGCGCTCGATGCTCGTCGTCGAACACGACCTCGCGATTCTCGACCTGCTCGCCGACACCCTCCACGTCGCGTACGGTGAGCCCGGTGCCTACGGTGTGATCACGGATCCGAAATCGGTCAGAAACGGCATCAACGAGTACCTCAAAGGCTACCTCGACAACGAGAATATGCGAATCCGCCCGTCGGCGATCACCTTCGAGGAACACGCACCTCGTGTCTCCTCGAAGGGGACGCCACTCGTTGAGTATCCCGACCTAGAGAAGTCCTACGGGGACGGCGAGTTCGAACTCCACGTCGAGGGCGGCGCGATCCACGAGTCCGAGGTTCTCGGGATCGTCGGGCCGAACGGCATCGGGAAGTCCACGCTCGCAAAGCTGTTCGCGGGATCGTTGGAACCCGATGTCGGTTCGCTCGACTTCCGGCTCGACATCGCGTACAAGCCACAGTACATCGAGATTGATCAGCCGATGCGCGTCGACGCGTTCCTCTCTTCTATCACCGACGAGTTCGGGACCTCGTACTGGAACACCGAAATCGCCCAGCCGCTCCAGCTCGACCGGATCATGGAGCAGGATCTGGTCGATCTGTCCGGCGGCGAGCGTCAGCGAGTCGCCATCGCGGCGTGTCTCTCCGAGGACGCCGACCTGTACGTGTTAGACGAGCCCTCCGCGCATCTCGACGTGGAACAGCGGGTCAGAGCGACGACGGCGATTCGGCGGTACGCGGAGAACCACGACGCGACCGTCATGGTGATCGATCACGACATCTACATGATCGATCTCCTCGCGGATCGGCTGATGGTGTTCGACGGCGAGCCGGCACAGCGCGGCCACGCCACGCCGCCCCAAGAGATGCGTGAGGGGATGAACGAGTTCCTCGCGGATCTTGACGTTACCTTCCGTCGAGACGAGCGCACCGGACGACCCCGGATCAACAAGCCAGACTCACAGAAAGACCGCCAACAGAAGCGAGACGGCGAGTACTACTACGCGCCCTGACGCCAGCGAGTCGGTCGCCGCTACCCCGATCCCTATTTACTCGGCCGTTCCGCACGACAGTATGCCCGAAACCGACGCCGACCTGTTCGGACTGACCCACGAAGACGCGAGCGACGCCATTGACGACGCAGACTTCGGTGTACTCCCGACCGGAAGCATCGAACAGCACTCGACACACCTCCCGGTCGCGACCGACACGCTGCGGGCGGACCACCTCACCGCCGAACTGGTGGCGGCCGCCCCCGAGTTCGACCTCGACCTCCTCAGGCTCCCGCCGCTGCCGTACGGTCAGTCGGAACACCACATGCGGTTTCCGGGAACGGTTACGCTCTCGACGGAGACGTACGTCGATGTCATTCGAGAGATCGGCGAGTCGATGGCGGCACACGGACTCGACCGACTTCTCGTCGTGAACTGTCACGGTGGAAACCGAGAGCCACTCTCCATCGCCGCGGATCGTCTCGGTCGGGACACCGATCTCACGGTTCATTTCGTCCACTGGACAGACTTTGCGCGTGAGGACCTTACGGAAACGTTCGGAGAGGGGTGGGGCCACGCGGGCGACCACGAGACGAGCTTCGTCGAGCTGTACCGGCCTGATCTCGTCCGAACCGACCGCAAGGAGCCACAGAACGCCGAGCCGTTTCCGCGGACGCGGAGCTACGAGTACTTCGACGACGTGACCGAACTCGGCGGGCTGGGCGACCCGACCGCAAGCGATCCGGAGGCGATGGAACGGATCGTTGCCGACACGACGGAATCGATACTCGACGCGCTCGTCGAGGACATCGAGAACGGGTGGTGAGCGACGACCGATCCGCAGTATCGAAGCGATTAAGCGCCGAAGCCGCCAACGGCCGCGCATGCGTCATCTCATCGTCCGCGGGGACCCCGGCATCCGTAAGGACGCGATCATCGAGTACGAAGGAGAGGAGCTGGTGTGTTTCGGAATTAACACACAGGGCGGCTGGCACGGTCCGGATGAGCCACAGCTCTGGTGTACGGTCGGCACCGAAGATGAGCGTGAGGCGTACGACAAACGGGAGTACGTTCCTCACTGGCTCGACGTGGACACCGTCGACGCCGAGGCACTCGACGTGATCAAAGCCAAAGGCGACCTCTCGGTGTAGCCACCGGCCGCATAGCTCCGTTCTACTTACTTTGGCTGGTTGTCGAGCCATGCCGCAACCGCGCCAGCCATCGCGCCGCGCCGATGTATCCGTCCAGCCTCGGGGTCAACAACTGTGCTTTCGGTTCCGGGTGTCTCGCCGCCGTCGACGACGACGGCGGCACGCTCGCGGATCCGATCGTCGAGGTCGGCGACCCGAGTGACACTCCCGCCGCCAGCGACGTTCGCGCTCGTCGCGGTGATCGGTCCCGCGTCGGCCGCGAGTTTCCGAGCGATCGGGTGATCGGGTACTCGTACCCCGACCCGATCACGACCTCCTGTCAGCGCGTCGGGAACGTCCCGTCCACGCCGAACGATGACAGTAATCGGTCCCGGGAGGAACGCCCGCATGAACGCCAGCGCGGTTGTGGAGGGGTGAACGTGTTCGAGTGCGGCGTCAACGTCGGACACACCCATGGAGAGCGGCTTGTCGCGCGCTCGCTCTTTCGTTTCGAACACGCTCTCGACCGCCTCGGTGTCCAGGGCGTTCGCACCCAGCCCGTACACGGTTTCGGTGGGGTACACGACCGTTTTGCCGGCTGAGACTGCCCTCGCCGCCCGTCCGATCGATTCGCGTGTCGCCATCGAGAGCTCGTCTTCAGACCGTGGTTCATCCGAGTGGTCGCCATCAGTCACGTCGATTGATTGGCGAGTCACTAAAAAAAGGGTAGCGCCTATCCGTCGGTTTGACCCCGGTTCGGGTGCGACCAGACACCGGTTCACTCGGAGGTCTCATCGTTCCTGTCGAACGCTCTACCGTTCCTGTCGAACGCTCTGCCGTTCCCGCTCGCGTGGACCGTCCGAACGGTCTAAGTACGCCCGAACCCGATCGTAACCAATGAGTCTTCGGCCCGCGTGGTTGACCTTCCGGCGGTACGCGGCGGCGACGACGGGAATGACGTTGTCGCTGTTCGCGCTCGGCGTGTACACTGCGGCGACCGGGTCCGGACTGGCGTGTCAGGCCCAGTGGCCGCTGTGTTCGGATCAGTTGATTCCGGCGCTCACGATCAACCCCGATTTCATCGAGTGGTTCCATCGCGTGTGGGCGATGATCACCGGCTTCCTCATCATCGGCGTCGCGGGGTGGACGTGGGTTGGCGAGTTCGACCGACGAACACGGCTCGCAGCGACGCTCGCGGTTGCGATCCTCCCGCTACAGATCACGGTCGGAGCGATCACTGTGACCATCGGGGGTCTCGTTCCGGGCGGGTACACCGTCTCGACACACGCCGCCCACCTCATCGTCGCGCTGTGTATCTTCACGCTGCTCGCGTTGACGACGATGTGGGGGGGACGACGAGGCGGATCGGTTCGACTGCTCCGTGCTGCCATCGGGCTTGCGGTTGTCGGGGTGCTCGCCAGCGCCGTGTTCTCCCGGGCGGTTCCGTTCGTCACGTACTCACCGGGCGCACAGGGCGCATTTTATATCGCCGGATTGATCGCCCACCTTGGATTGGTCGCCGTCCTCGTCGCCACGACGGACGGGATTCGCGGCGAGTACGCTGGGATCGATCCGTCGAGCGCACGGACGGTACGGGCGCTCGCGGCCGGGTCGATGGCGGCGCTCGTCACCACCCTGCTGCTCGGACGCGACCTCGTGTTGTACGACGCGTTCTGGCAACAGGTCAACCTCGTCGCACTCGGAACCACGATCGCGTTCGCAATTGGTGCCGCATGGGTGTTCCGGAGCGCTGACCCCGTCTCGGGAACGTCAACACCTGTTGGCGGCGACTGACGACCGTCGGCTCCGAATTATCCACCCGAAGTGAGGTCGTCACAACAACGAGCGGAGTACCCGTGTCTTGCTGGAAGCGTTGTTACCGTTGGTTGATAATTTCGCATGATTTGATCTGCGTATCTTTCATCATAGGCTTATTTCTCGGATAAGGGCGTTGAATTCACGCGTTACAGTATTGATTCGGGCACATGTGAAATGTTATTCAAGCAAGACTTATAGTTCTGCCAATACGATCCGCTGATAATGGTCTCCAAGACGGATCCCCGACCGGGGATCGCCTACCGCCGGCCCGACGGTGACCCGTCCCGCCTCCGGGTCGAGTCGAGCGGGAGTTCGGAGATCCCCATCGACGAGCTGCCGCGAGATGGGTGGACTGAAGCGGTCCATCCGTCGGATAGGGACCGGCTTCACAGGGCCCTCGACACGAAACGAGTAAATCTCACGTATCGGATTGAGGCCGGCGACGAGACGATCTGGATACGCGAACAGGGGCGGTGTACCAACTGCGGTGATGTGGTAGGGTACCTGTTTCCGGCCAGTGATCAGGTCCGACGGCGTCGACGACTCGAACAGCAGCGCGAGCGGCTCGACGAGTTTGCGAGCGTCGTCTCACACGACCTCCGGAACCCCATGTCGGTTGCGGTCGGTAACATCGAACTCGCCCGCGAGTTCGAAGGGGAGTCAGCCGACGAGCGACTTGACCGCGCGATGGAGGCACTCGACAGGATGGACGCGCTCATCTCCGACCTGCTCTCGCTCGCACGAGAGGGCCGTTCCGTCGAGTCAACCGCCGAAGCCGACCTCCGAGCGGTTGTCGATCACGCGTGGTCGACGGTCGGTGCGGCCGCGGACGCGACTCTCGTCGTCGACGACGCGCTTCCGGCAATCGACTGTGATCGAAACCGGCTCCGGCAGGCGTTGGAGAACCTGTTCCGGAACGCTATCGAACACGGCGGCGCAGGCGATCCGGATGCCGTCTGCTCCACCACGGAAGCCGCCGATCCGGGCGACGGGGTTTCCCCCGGAACGTTTGAGGGTACGGACAGCGATGGAACAGACGCCGCGGTCGAGCACGGAACCGGTGCCGACACGAGCGTTTGCGTCCACGTCGGCCGGACGCCGAACGGGTTTTACGTCGCGGACGATGGACCGGGAATCGACCCCGAAGAGCGTGACGAGGTGTTCGAAGCCGGGCACACGACGGCCGAGAACGGAACGGGATTCGGGCTCGCCATCGTTGAGCGGATCGCCGAGGCCCACGGGTGGTCGGTCTCGGCCGCCGAGAGCCGGACTGGCGGCGCTCGATTCGAGTTCACCGATGTCGACGTGATCGAGGACGCAACGGGATCGACCGCCGCCGACTCACCCACCGACGACTCCGGACGCTCCTCGGCGGAGTGACCCGACCGCGCGGCGACACGGCTCTATTTCGGATGACGCCGCTCATCTCTTGATCAGACGAAATCGCTCAGTCCCGCCTGGTCGTCGTCACCCTCGTCGCCGTCGACTTCATCACCGTCTGACGGCTCCTGGGCCGGATCGGAACTGTTCTCGCCTGTCGTTCCGGTGCCGATAGCGTCGTCTGAGTCATCGCCTGCGTCGACGGAGTCGGACATTGAATCGTCGTCGAAGCCCCTACGAGCCCCGGTGAACGCGCCGTCCGCGTTGTCTGCGAGCCGCTGCTCCCGGAGCGACTGGGCGTCCGCAACTATCGAGGCCACCTTGTTCGTCGACTCTCCCGACCCCGTGACGAACGCGACGCCGGCCTCGTCGAGGTCGTACGCGGCAGCCATTGCGACCGTCAGCTCTCGGGGTTTACAGTGGTGTGTGACGGTCGCGAGGAACGGAAGCACCTCACGGCGGGCCGTCGCGACGCTACACCCGCTCGCGGCTGCGATCCGGCCGACCACCTCGTCGGCAGTTGCGTCCGAGGAGGGCCAGAACTGCGGGCGGCCGTATCGCGTCCATCCGCCCTTGGTTCCGTCGCGGGCGGCGGCAACCCCGGCGGCCGCGTTGTCGGTCGCATAGCGCCAGTACGAGTAGTTCTGTGAAGCGCGCACGCGACCCAGCCAGACGTCCGCGTTCGCCAGGAAGTCGTACGCGCGGACCGCCTCCATCGGCTCGTACACGTCCAGCATGTTGTCCTCGATCCATTTCGTGAGGTCATCGGGAGTCTCGTCGACAGCGTACGCCGACTGAAGCGCCTCCTCCGCGGACTCTTCTTTCAGGACTGCGTCGAGGAACGGGAAGATCCCCATCGCCTTATCGCGGTCAGCGGTGACGACATCGTCGACCGTGATCGACGACCGGCCCTCGCAGGCGGCTTGGAGGTCGTTTATCGCGCCACGCAGGTCGCCCCGGTTCCGCTCGGCGATGCGCTGGAGCGCGTCGGACTCGAACTCGATACCCTCCTTCCGACAGATATCCCGGAGTACGGGGACGATAGAACGCGCGGAAACATCACGGAACTCGATGTCCTGACACGCGTTCCGAAGGCCGCGCGAGATGTCGTAGAACTCGTTGGCGATGAGCACAATCGGTTGTCCCGACTCCTTGACCAGCTCCGTGATCGCGCTTGCGCCGCCACGGTCGTAGTTGCCGTGGATGTTGTCCGCCTCGTCGAGAATCACGAGCT
>CAYRWH010000022.1:0-16025 GCA_964427935.1 uncultured Halobellus sp.
TTCAAAAAGATCACGTTGATCGGAACGAGCGACGAGAGCTTCGACGCGGCTGCGGACGAGGCGATCGACCGTGCCGAGGATACGCTGGAGAACGTGTATTGGGCGGAGGTACAGGAGTTCGGCGTGGAGATCAAGAACGCACCGGAACGAGAGTATCAGGCGGAAGTCGAGGTCGCGTTCGAGCTGGAAGACTAACGACGCGGAGCCGCTCGGTGGCGTTTACTCACGCGGAGAACTCGTAGAGCTCGTCGCCAACGTGGTGGATCGACTCGACCACTTTTCCACTGTTGCCGACCATCTCGTCGCCGTCGACCAGTGCGCGGCCGACCGCGAGGACCTTCCCGTGCGTCTCCTCGGCGACCACGACGAGGTCGCCCTCGCGGATCGCGGCGGCTGCCTCGACTATCCCCGGACGCATCACGTCGGCACCGTCGGAGACGAACGAGACGGCACCGGCGTCGACCGTCACGACGCCCGTTTGGGGCTCGTACTCGTTCGCGCCTCGGACCGTGAGAAACGGCTCGTCGTCGTCAGGGTAAAAGACGGCCGGCTCGCCGTCAACTAAGACGAGGTCGTGGTTCGCCGACACGAACTCGACAAGCTCGAAGGTGTCACCGTCGATGTCGACGCCGAGGTGGTCGCCGACCGCCTCGCGGATCGCCGTGATGTCGTCGCTGCGGAGATGGTGACGGGATTTTACCTGCATGCCCGTCGTGTCAACCGGCACGCCGATAAATGGACCGCTCCGGCGTTGGTCCGATCAAAACGGCCTTAAACCGCCTCTTCATAGGCGTGCGTATGTACGCTCCATTGGCGATCGGGGCCGACCCGCTGGCGATCGGGCTGGCGACGATCGCGACGCTGACGGTCGTCCTCTTCAGCCTCCTGAAGGGGACAGGGTGGGAGCCCACGGCTGACATCTCGGAGGAGATCCTCGAGAAGCGTGCGAAATCCGTCCCGGAGACTGAGTTCCCCGAGCCGGGTAACCGCGCGATCGGCGGGGGCGGTGGCGGCGGCGCGATCCCGGCCGGCGGCGAGGGCAGCGAAGGCGAGTTGGAAGGCGGAGAGGCCGCGAGCGCTGGCCCCGGCGATATTCCCGAAGACGAGGTCGAGTACTACGAGATCGAGTTCGCCAAGGAGGGCGAGACGATCGAACTCGCGAACAACGAGACGATCCTCGATCAGGGCGAGGACCACGGGTGGGACCTTCCGTACGCCTGTCGACAGGGGCAGTGCGTCTCGTGTGCCGGGCGCGTAACGGACGGCCCCTCCGAGGAGTATCTCGAACACGACAACCAACAGATGCTCGAAGAAGCCGAGTTGGAGGACGGTTACACCCTGACGTGTGTTGCGTATCCCCGAGACTCCTTCACGCTCGAAACGGGCGAAGCTCCCTAACAGCGAAACACAACAGCACTACTCGGCGGAAATCCGTTCCCCGCAACGGAACGGGCCCGGTAACTGTCTAACAATTTCTCAGTTGATTGTACTCCTCCATGTCTGACATACTGAACCTGTGGCTGTACGCGAAGCTCCCGCTCACCGGTGGTGTGCCGTCCATCCCGGTAGAAGAGCCGGTAGTCGTCTTCGCTATCGCGCTGGCGACGTTCCTCGTTGCGCCGCTGCTCATCGAGCGGGCTGGCCTTCCCGGGATCGTCGGGATCGTACTCGTCGGCGCAGTGCTCGGGCCGAACGGGACCGGCGTGCTCGCGGAGACCGACGCAATCGTCCTCCTCGGGAACGTCGGACTCGTCTATCTGCTTTTCACCGTCGGCTTGGAACTTGACCTTCGAGGATTCCTCGCGGCCCCGGAAAACGCCGCGCTGTTCGGGCTGACGAGCTTCTTTCTCCCGTTCACGGTTGGCTCCGCCGCGGGAATCTACGTGCTCGGTCTCGACCCGTGGGCGTCGTTCCTGCTCGCAGCGGTGTTCTCCTCACATACGCTGCTGGCGTACCCGGTCGTAAACCGGCTCGACGTGACGAAGAACCGGGCCGTCACCGCCGTCTTCGGTGGGATATTGTTCACCGACACGCTGGCGCTGGTGGTGCTTGCGATCGTGTTGGGACAGGCAGACGGCGAGTTGACGCTTATGCTGTTCGGTCAGGTGTTCGCGTCGATAGCCGTTCTCTTTGCGGGCGTCTGGTTCGTGCTCCCGCCGATCGCTCGGTGGTTCTTCCGGAATACGAGCCAGGAGAGCTACTTCGAGTTCCTGCTCGTGGGTGCTTCCATCTTCGGGGCGGCGAGTTTCGCCGAGGTACTCGGGCTCTCGGACATCCTCGGCGCGTTCGTCGCCGGGATCGCGTTGAATCGGCTGATCTCGCGTGGTGGGCCCTTGATGAACCGGATCGAGTTCGTCGGGAACGCGCTGTTCGTCCCCTTCTTCCTGCTGTACGTCGGCATGTTGGTCGACCCGGGAGTCATTCTCGACGGGCCACGAACCCTGTTCGTTGCGGCCGTTGTCATCGGCGTGATGCTCGTCACGAAGGTCGGCGCTGCGGGAATCGTCTCGGTGATACAGGGATACAACCGGAACGAGTTCGGTGTTGTTGCGGGGCTCTCCGTCGGGCAGGCGGCGGCCGCGCTGGCGATCACGCTTGTGGGCTTCGACGCGGGGCTGTTCGGCGCGGACGTGCTCAACGCGGTCGTCGTGATGATGCTCGTCGCGGCCGTCCTGAGCCCGTGGCTCACAGAGCGATACGGAACGCGGCTGGCGCTCGAAGACGACGTGGAGCCCGGCGATTCCGGAACTGTCGACCCTCGCGTGCTGTTGCCGCTGTCTACTGACGCCGACCGCCAGCGCCATCTGCTCGAACTCGCGTTCGTACTCAAAGACGAGCGACCGGAGAGTCCCGTTCACCTGCTCACGGTTGTTCAGCCGGACGGATCGGGGACGGACGACGACGCGGTCGCCGAGGCGGAAGCGAGCCTTGAATCGGCAGCCGAGGTTGCCGACGCCGCGGAGGTGCCGTCTCGAACGGAAACACGGGTGAACCACAGCATCGCGTCGGGTGTGGTTCGCGCGAGCACGGAGACGCGTGCGGAGCTGATCGTGATGGGATGGGACGCCCAGCAGTCGCTGAGCAACCGCGTGTTCGGGAGTATCATCGACCAGGTGCTCCGCCGGACGACCGTTCCGGTGCTCGTCTCGCGGCTCGGCCATCCGATCAACACCACGGAGCGGATATTCGTCGTCGCGCCGCCGGGCATCGACCACCACGAGGGGTTCTACGAGGCAGTCCACGTCGTCAAGCGGCTGGCTGACCGACTCGGCGCGGAGCTACACGTGTACGTCGTCGACGGCAACGAGAAACAGTACGAACGGCTGTTCGGGATGGTCGAACCCGAACTCGAAGGGCACTTCGAGAGCGCTCGCGGCTGGGCAGAGCTGGAGTCGACGCTCCGCCGGGAGACGGACGAGAACGACCTTGTCGTTCCGATATCGCCGCGACAGGGGAGCGTCGGGTGGGACCCGAAGCTAGCGCAGCTCCCAGGGACGCTCGCAAAACTCCCGCCACAGTCGTTCATCGTCGTAACGCCACGGCAGGGTGAGCCGGGATACGCAGCCCGGTTTCTCACTATCGAGTGAGGATCGGATGGGGGCGCAGGCAACGTGGCTCCAGACGCGGTGCGGGGCGAGGGGGAACAGCTCGGAGTGTCGCGGCTAATTCTGACGGATCAACGATGAGGTAGTTACTTTCGAGTCTGTGACGCAGTCGCAAACCGCAACCTTCCAAAGGATCGGGAGCATACAGGAACCAATGAGCGAGAAGAGCCTCGCGGAGCGAGTGGAACAGTGGATGGTCGGCCAGATGCCGATCATCCAGATGCACGGCGGAACGAGTGTCGTGCGCGAGGCAAACGAGGAGACGGGCGAGGTCGTCGTGGAACTCGGCGGTACCTGCTCCGGGTGTGGGATATCGAACATTACCGCGGATAACATCCGCCGGGATCTGATCATGGATTTCGACGACGTCACCGACGTGACGGTTCGAACCGCCTCCTCCGGCGATAACGGAGCGTCGACCGTCGAGGGCGGCCGCGGCGGCGAACTCAAACACGAAACGGAGTCGGCCGGACACTTCTAGTCGGTCGGGTGTTTATAAGGCGTTCTCCAGCGCGGCAGCCACACTGCGGGCCTTCTCGGCCAGCGGCTCTGGGGTGTGGCCCGCCGCGACCGACTCGTCAAGGACGGCGTCGTCGACCCGCTCGACCGTGCCGTCAGGGTGTTTGATCACGTCGACGTGGAGGTCGACGTAGCGGGCCGCCTCGGGGAACACCTCGACCGGCGTACAGACGTTGACGTATGTTCCTTTTATATCCCCGTCCGAACTCCGGTACGTGGTCGGGTACCACCAACGCCCCTCGGAGAAACTCGTCACGGCCACGTCACCCGCCTCCCGGCGAGCACCAAGCGCGTCGTACGTCCCGCCGGGCGTCATCTCTCGTTCGACCGTAACTCCGCCGTCGGCGTCGAGTTCGGTTACGTCGCCCTCGCCGAGCGTGATCAGCCGGCCGTCCGGCTTGCCGTGTTCGATGCGGAGCGTGTCGCCCTCAGTGGGCCCGAACGACTCGGCCACGACCGCGAACGGGAACTCGGCGTCCGGGTCGGGATCACAGAGCGCCTCAGCGAAGTCGACGCCCGCGGACGCCGACGACGAGCCGGCCTTGATTCGGTGATGACCCGGCATCGTCGTCTCGACCTCGCGGCGGAGTTCGTCGAGCGCGAACCGGGACTCACGGCCGAACCAGACCCACACCCCCGCGTTCGGGCGGGCGAGCGGCCCATCAGGCAGCTCCGTTTCGTCCGCGAGAACGCCGGTCTCGCCGGCGGCCTCCGACAGTCCCTCGGCCGCGTCGACCGCTCGGTTCAACTCCGCCTCCAGCGCGTCCATCCCGGCATCGAGCGCCGGCGGTCGCCAGACCGCACGCCATCCCGCTGGCGGTTCGATCCCGAGGAGCTCCGTCATGCCAGCGAGTTCACGTGCCGCGTCGTCGTCGCGAACGTCGACACGGGTTCCGGACCCGGGTTCGAGCGCGACGAGTCCGCCGCCCGCACGGAGCGACGCGTCGAGTTCCGGCCGTCGTGACGCCCACGGCCCAGTCGACTCGCGCACCTGTACGCGGACGTGGTCGCCGGTGTCGACACGCGCGTCGACGGCCCCGTACGGGAGGTACCCCTCCCTGCGTTCACCGCCGGACCCGTCGTCGTCGCTGTCGCGGTCGTTATCGCTGTCGACGTCCCCGACCGCGAGCGCGACGACCGCACCCCCGCCGAGCGTCTCGGTTACCTCCCCGTCGAGTACGGTCCCCGGCGGCGTCGGGTCGGTCCACGCAAGCGTGTCGATTCCGATATCAGTCAACAGCGGGCGAATCGTGTCGACCGCATCCGGATCGCCGACGACGCCAACGCCTTGTGCGTCGTCGGTCGTCGACACGCGGAGGTCGGGTGGAGCCGTCGGAAACGCCTCGTCGAACCGGCGGCGGATCGGTGGCGACGCATCGACGACATCGTGGCCGGCGTCGAGAAGCAGGCGGGTCAGGGCGGTCGTGTAGATCCCGCGGACGCGAGCGTTCACGCCAGGACACCTCCCGTGTCGGATCGGGGGTCTCGATCGGAGTCGTTCGTCATGCCCGCTCTTTGCCACGCCGACGGCTTAAGTCGGATCGAACCAAAGAGGGCCTATGCCATCACGGTCGGACCCGGTGGAGGACGCCGCTGACGACGACCGAGACCTCTACGATGTCGCCACGTGGGAAGAGCGGACCTCTCTTGACGGCCTCTCGGTTGCGCTGTACTGGCTCCTCACGCGGGCAACAAAGCTCTTCGTGGTTCTCCTCGCCGGGATCATCCTGCTGGGGATTCTCGCGTCGTTCGGGCTGGGACTCCTCTTCGATCCAGCCGTTGCGGCGCTTGTCGGGCTGTCGGCACTGCCCGCGTTCGGACTCGCGGCGTACGTGTACGTCTCGGACGTGACGACCGCGGAGCCGCTCTCGCTGCTCGTCGCGACGTTTCTGTTGTCGGTGTTGACGGCGACGTTCGCGGCGGTTCTCAACAGCGTCGCGCGCCCGTTTTTTGCCCCGCTCGGCTACCTCGGGCTCGTGCTCTTCTTTTTCATCATCGTCGGTCCCGTCGAGGAGACTGTCAAGCTGCTCGCCGTGCGGCTGTACGCGTACACCGACGCTCGATTTAACGCAGTGATCGACGGCGCCGTATACGGCGCGATTGCCGGACTCGGCTTCGCTGTTATCGAGAACTTGATATACATCGCACAGAACGTCGAGTTGGAGCAGCTCACGCTCGGCGTCGCCGCGCTGGGTGCTGGAGACGGGATCGCCGCGCTCCGAGCGCTGGCCGGCCCCGGGCACGTCATCTATTCGGCCTTCGCGGGGTACTACCTCGGGCTGGCAAAATTCAATCCAGAACACCGGGGGCCGATCGTGATTAAAGGGTTAGTGATCGCCGCGACGATCCATGCCTTGTACAACAGTCTGGTCGGGCCCGCCACCGTCGGGATATCGGCGCTGTCCGGACTCCAGCAAGTGCCTTCGCTATTCGTCTTCGTACTCCTGTTTCAGGGCTTTTTCGGCTACTTACTCGTTCGGAAACTCCGCCGCTACCGCGACGTGTACACGGCGACACGGGACGATCCCGACCCAGAAGCCGTTACAGACCACGGTGGCGAACGTCGGGAACCCAATCGAGACGGAGCGGAGGTTCCTGAGGCGACTCCGAGCAGCGATCAGAGCACCCGTGATCGAGAGGCCGACCGTGAGAAGCAGGGTGACGCTACCAACCGAGTCGCGCGCGATGATCGGCATTAAGGCGGCGATTCGACCCGCGATCGGTCCCCAGTCCCACCGGTGAGCGCGCTCGCGAGCGCCCCCTTGACGACAACCTCGTCGCCGAGTTCGGTGAGTTTAATCTCGGGCACGTTGATGAACACCATCTCCGGCAGCTTCTCGCGGACCGGATCGAGGAGGCGATTTGGGTTGTTGAGCGCGACGGCACCGCCGACGCTTACGACGAGCGGCGCGTACGCGTGAATCACGTTTGCGATACCCATCGCGTTCCAATGCGCGAGTTGGTCCACAACGTGGTCGGCGAAGACATCGTCGCCGGCCGCCTTGAACACATCAACCGCGGAGAAATCGGGGTCATCGATCGGCAGCGACGTCTCAACCGGATCCTCCTCGTGGAGCTCGCGGGCGTACGTCGGGATGTTGTTGCCCGAACAGTACGCCTCCCAGTGGCCGTCGTGGCCGCATCCACAGGTCATGAAGTCGTGCGGGTCGACGGTCATGTGACCGACCTCACCGGCGTTGCCGTCCCATCCGGAGAGTACCTCTCCGTCGACGGCAACGCCCGCGCCAATACCGGAAGAGATGGTGAGATACACCATGTCGTCGGGATTGCGCTCGGCGTGGAACCGTTCGCCGATCACGCCAGCGTTGGTGTCGTTGTGGAGATGGACCCGGTCGGTGTCGAGCAGCTGTGAGATGGGCCCGACAAGTGGGATGCGCTCGACCGTATCCGGAAGGTTCGCTGGACCGAGAACGACTCCGGCCGCCAGATCGAGCGGGCCGATGGAGCCGATCCCGGCGGCGACGGCGTCGGTCGGATCAATCCCGGCGTCCGTACACGCGTTTCGAGTGACCTCCAGAACCGCTTCGGTGACGGCGATACCGTTCGGGCCGCGAGGCGTTCCGCGCTCGTCGGAGCCGAGCACGGTCGCCGTCTCGTCGCCGACGACCGCGCGGACGTTGGTCGCGCCGAGGTCGACGCCAACGTAGTGAGCCATCAGCAAAAACAGGGTCGCCTCACCACTTAATCGGGACGGTTCCAGCGAGCCGGATACGGGGTGAACTACCCCACCCTACCGCTTGCCTAACGGCTCGCGCTTGAGGGAGGGGCTTCCTGTTTCCACGACGCGCTTTGCAGATACAGGCGTATCCACAGGGAGCGCAGTCTCCACAGGCGTTGATTCGGAGTGAACCACTCCTACGTCTTCGAGGCCGCGAGAAAGAATATTCCACGCCGCGTTCGCATCTCTGTCCGCTTCAAATCCACACGCCGGGCAGGAGTGTTCGCGCACCCATAGTGGTTTGTCCGTCGAAACGCCACACGACGCGCATTCCTTCGTCGTTCCTGCCGGTTCGACGGCGACGAAGTGCGTCCCCTCTCGCTCACACTTGTATTCGAGCATCCGCAGGAACGTCCCCCACGCTGCGCCTGCTCGGTTCTGTGAGTTACCGGGGAGTTCGACCAGCCCCTTCGCATCCAAGTTCTCAACCGCCACTAAATCATACTCGGTGGCGTAGTAGTTCGACAACTTGTGGAGAAAGTCTCGTCGCTTCCGTTTGAGATCAGCGTGGCGTTCCGCCACGATTTGTCGTTGTGTCTCCCAATTCGTAGAGCCGTGTTCCTTCCGCGAAAGGTCGCGTTGGGCGCGTTCCAATCGTTCGCGCTCGTCGCTGAAGTCGGGACTTTCGATGGCGTACCCATCGGTGTCATGGGCATACTTGAGAATCCCCACGTCGATGCCAACGCACCGATCCGGATCGGTTGGTTTCTCAGGCGTCTCTTTCCCGTCGACAACGAATGAAGCGAACCAGTCTCCGGTTGGCTCCTTTTTAATCGTGACTTGTTTGATCGTCTCGGTGTCGGGGATTGTGTGGTGTTTGATGAGCGGAACATCCGCAAGTTTCGACAGCGACAATCCGGTCTGACCGTTCTTACTATCGAACTCGAAGCCAGACTGTATGTAGGTGAAACTGCGGAAGTCCTCGGGAGCCTTCCAGTTGAGGCTTCCGACGTTGTAGCCGTTCTGTTTCAACTGGGAGAGCGCTTTGATGCTGTCTTCGATACGCATGACAGCGGCTTGTGCGACCGTTGAATAGAGGTCATTTAGATCATCCCACCAGCCTTTGAGGTCGGTGAGCTGGTCGCGTACTTGGCGTACTCGTTGGTTGAGTGTTCCCGCCGATTCGGGGATTTTCTCAAATTCGTTGAGTGCGTGGTTGTAGAGTTGCCTACAGGTGTCTCGGTGATGATCCAACAGCTCACGCTGTTCAGGCGTGGGATCAAGCCGGAATCTGTAGGCGTAGCGCATTGACTATTTGTCGGGAGCGGATGTTCGGACGATTTTCACGTCTGCACCACGCCATCGCTTCGGAACGAGAACGTGTGCGCCGTTGCCGGTCGGCTTCACCTCTCCGTCAATGACTTCGTGGCCTTCTATTTCGTGTCTATCCATCATCTGTGTTTATACATTATATCAACTTAATTCTATCGGTGGGGTGGTTGGGCAGCGGGTACGAACGTGTTTGTGACATGATGACGGCGGTGTATCCCCTCCCTACTCGCTCTCGCTGATCGCTCCTTGAGGAAGGGGGCTTACCGCCTGTATTCTGCTAACACGGCGGGTCGACGAACAACGGATCGCCCGGCGGCCGGCCGTAGTCGACGATCCAGTATCGACCGTCGTACGCGCCGACGTTCTCGGGTTTCAACTCGTCGAAGTGGAACCGGTCGTCGTGGGCAGCGAGCGCGTCCCGGACCCGGTCCATCGCCGTCTCGCGCTCGGCTGGCGGCGGCGGAACCGTCGCTCGGGGCATCGCGATCCACGCACCCTCGTCCGCGGCGGAGAGAACAGGGAGAAACGGGTGGTCGGCGACCGCCTCCCACACCTGCTGCTCGCGGCGGTTCTGTGGCCGTCCGTCACCCATCTCGGCGGATGGGCCGTACCGGGCAAGCTTCGCGATCATCTGCGGTTGCTCGGCTCCATCCGTGTCACCGAGCCCAGTCTCGGTCGGAAGCTCGACGGCGACACGCCCGGTCCCGACGCCAATGACCTCGATGTCGTGAGTCGCCGTCATGTCGGCGAGGACTGACTTTTCGGCCGGCGCAAGCTCGTGAAAGTACGTTCGGGCCTCGCCCGCTGGCCACGACCACGTTCGACCCGCGTACTCCCACTCCGTCTCCTCGACATCGATGGCGTCGAGCGCCTCACGGCGCGCCGCGCGCAGGTCGCGAGCCGTTTCCGAGAGCGCCGCCGACAGCGACGGCGACACCGTGTGTGTCATCAGTTTCTCTACCAGTTGGGAGGTAAATAGTGTACCGCCGGCACACCGAATGTCTGTCGGACGAGGTGCCGAAAAGGTAACACACGCGTCCGGGACAACCGGTATGTTTCGTCCGCCCGTCTTCCGACTGTGAACACGACGCTACTGGTCAGACATGGGACGACGACATGGAACGAGACGGGACGGATCCAGGGGTGGGCACCGGTACGCCTCGCGGAACAGGGACGTACGGAGGCGAAGGCGGTCGCCGACCACCTCGCCGCCAACCACGACATCGACGCGGTCGTCACCTCGGATCTCGATCGCGCCGTCGAGACCGCGGAACCGATCGCGAACGCGGCCGGCGTTCCGGTCGAGACAGATCGCCGACTCCGCGAGCGCGACTTCGGAGTGTATCAGGGGATGCCGTCGGCGACGTTCTTCGATCGGTTTCCCGAACTTGATCTGCTTGAAAACGGTGCCGATGCCGCCGCGTACACGCCTGAGAGCGGAGAAAGCTGGCTTACGGTGCGTGACCGAGTCCGTGCCGCGTTCGACGACCTCATCAACCGCTCCGGAACAGTCGTCGCCGTGACACACGTGAACCCGATTCGACTGATCGTCGGCGACAATCGCGACCTCGACGTGGTTCGGTCGCTTACGGAGCTGTCGGCCGCCAACTGCTCGGTGACGGAGTTCGACGACGGGGAGATCAGCCGCGAGAACGACACCTCGGTGAGTCAGTAGTCCGGAGCGTCGTCCTCGACCTCGCGTTTCAGTGAGTCGCGACGGGACTTCGCGTCTCGACCGGTCGCCTCAAGCAAAAACTCGTTTTTCGCGTCGACCGCGTCGGCGGCGGCGTCGGCGTTCCCCTCGGCGATGACGTCTTCGGCTGGGCGTTCCTCGAAATGGACGGCGAGTTTGTCTTTCTTACCGCTGTACTCGGCCGCTCCCGCGAGAACCTTCTCGAACACGGGGTTGTCCGGATCCGCGACGACGTACAGTTCGTGCCCATTCCACTCCTCGGTTCCGGTGACCTTGCCGAAGTAGTCCTCAACCGATCCTTTAATATCCGGCATGCGATCGTCGAGGTGCTCGCCGCGACGCATCTTGTACTCCTTCATGCCGCGACCGTTCGACAGGGGTCCGTAAACCAGTTTCGTCACGGGTGTGCCCCGAGACACGGCAGATCCGAGCGTCAGCACTCGGCGGTCAGTGCGAGTCCGAAATCGCTCGCCGTTCAAACGAGCGGTCAGCGTGGTCGCTCGTCGACGTAGCCGCGCTTACACTCGGGACAGATGTCGCCGGCCCGCATCGAGTTTCCGTCAGTCCCCATCGTCATTCCGCATTCGGGGCAGAAGTACTCCGACGCCACGTTCGAGGGCTGACGCTCCAATTCCGGACTCTCGCCGTGCGTGATCCCCGATCCGGGGTCACCCGCGGTGTCGTCAGCGCCGTCGAACTCGTTCGTGTTGGTACCCGAACCTGTCGTTACGGCTGCGTCTTCGGTCTCCGTCACGACCCCGTCGTCGGGGGCCTCAACGTACTCCGTGTCGGGATCCGTATCGGTTGCTGGATCGGTCGCCTCAGGCGTGAGACTGCCGCCGAACTCGACGGCAGCATTGTCCTCGCTTCCGCCAGGCTCGGCGCTGTATCCTTCATCTTCGCCACGCTGTTCGGGCCACGGCGTCGGGTCTGGTTGCTCGTCGAACGAGTCATCTTCCGTCGGCCACGCCCCGTGCTCGCGGTCGCCGTCCGTAGACTCCTCCTCGTCGAGAATGACTCCGTCGTCGCCCTCGACATCGTCTGCGGCGCGATCACCAACAGCGGTGTCAGCCGGGTCGCCGTCGGCCGGGACCGTGTCGCTCGAAGGTGGCATCGGCTCCTCCGTATCGGTGGTGAAGCCGGCGGAGTCGCCCGCGTCGTCGGTGTCGCCTTCGTCGATCAGTTCCGCGTCCTCCTCGTCGAGCCCGCCGGACGCATCGTCGAGCCCGCCGGACGCATCGTCGACCTCGGGGGGCGACGCTGTTCGATCGGTCGACGGGTCGACCGTGTGCTCGCTCGACGGCTCCACCGACTGATCGGACGGCGACCCGTCGGCATCCGTGTCGTCGATGATTACCGCATCGTCATCGACTGGGGAGTCACTGTCTACTGACGGGGTGTCATTGACCGAGACAGCGTCATCGATCGAGGTGTCGTCACTGGTCGAGATGTCGTCACGTCCGCCGGTATCTCGGTCGAGACCGGCTCCGGCGACTGAGGGATCGTCCGACTGCGCGGTCGCTTCGCTCTCGGCACCTTCGACAGCGACGGCTGAGTCGTCGGGAGTGGTCGACGGATCGGCCGATGCCGCGTCGGCTGCTTCGGCCGTCGTCGCCTGATCGGCGAGCTGTTCGATCGTTGTGACTTCCGTGTTCTCGCTGACGACCTGTGTTTCCCCACAGCGGGCACAGGTCTTTACTTCCCTGACGGTTGTCACGACTTCTGCTCCCTGCTCTTCGCGCTCACGTTCGATCTCAGGCTCGGTGAAATCGTGTCCGAGCAAACACCTGAGTCCCATTACACACCTCTGCGGTGCCGAGGGTAAAAAACGCCCCGTCGGCGTCGGACGCACGGCGCACACGAACGCTTCCGGCCGAGTCTGACGGGCGGAGACATCACCGACGAGTCGATCGGAGACATCGAGCGCCCGGAATTCGAAGACGGCAGCATCTATGAGGCTCGACTACATACGGGGGTACATCACATGCCAACCGTCTACTACGAGGGCAAAGAGATCGAGTGCGAGAAGGGTGCCGTGTTACGCGACGTGCTTCGAGAGGCCGGTCTCTCCGTGTATAACGGCAAGTCGGAGCAACTCAACTGTCGCGGGATGGGGTCGTGTGGTACCTGCGCAGTGAAGGTTGACGGCGAGGTAAGCGAGCCGAGCAAAAAGGAGCGCGCACGGCTCTGGTTCCCGCCACACCATCCAAGTCACGACGTCAGGCTGGCGTGTCAGACGCGCGTCGAGGGAGATATCGAGGTGACGAAAGGGCGCGGTCTCTGGGGGCAACACGTCTAGATCCGGATGGCGCCGTCGCTACGAGGCGCAATAACAGCCCGGGACGGACATGGTCCGTGCCACGGGAAGAAGGCTCGTTTTCGCGTGTCTGAGTCGTCGCCGGACCGACCCGCTCCAGTCCGGGTTACTGCCGAACGAGGTTGGTCGCGCGGGGACCCTTCGGCGAGGACTCGATGTCGAACTCGACCTCCTGACCCTCTTCGAGGTCGGGGCCGCCGACGTCTTCCATGTGGAAGAACACGTCCTCGTCGTCGTCTAAGTCGCCGTCGTCCGTCGAAATGAAACCGTAGCCGCCAGTGTCGTTAAAGAAGTCGACAGTGCCTGTCGCCATTGCGTCCCTATCGAACGCCGTGCCGGGAATAAGGCTTGTGTGTGGGGGTTACCGGCGTTCGAACGGCAATCCAGCGTGATATTCAAAAGGTGACGAGGAAAGCTAAACGTACATATGACTTATAAACTAACGACCGACTGTCTCGCCAGTTCCAGGACACCAACCGAAGCGTGCGACCTGAGGACCGGAGCCGGAAAACCGACCGCCAGCACGGCGGATTTATACGCCGACACGACGAACGTCGCGCGTGCTCCGACGCTTCCGTGAGAACGGTCCGGCGCTGCTCGTACCGGCCGCGTGGATAGTCGTTGCCGGCGTCACGGCAGGAATCGTCTCTGAACACGCGTTGTTTGTCGCTCACGTCGTGATGAGCGTGTTGCTTGCCGGATTCGTCGTCGCGTCGTGGAACGAGATGTCCTCGGGGGTGCTCCGCGCGTGGAAACTCGTGATCCTCGCCGGCACTCCGGCCACCGTTGCCGGAGTTTTCGGGTTTCTGGCGCGCGATGGGGCAGTTTCGCTCCCGGCTGAGCCGCTCCTCGCGGTGGCGTTGTACGCGTGGATCCTGCTGCCAGCAGTCGGCTTCTTTTATACTGCACGGCAAGTTGAGGAAACCTCGTTGGCGTACGATGTCGGTTGGGTGTGTTCAGTGGCGGGTGCGGTCGGCGTGACCCTCGCGGGTGTGCCGATCGAGACAGTCTCCGCGCTTGCCGTGGTCGGCGCGGGACAGACAATGGGGATCGCCGCCGCGACGCTGATCGACGGCAGATCGGCGTGAAAACGGGTTAAATCCGTCCGGCGTCGTTTCTGCGTCTCCTCACGCCGTTCGTCGCCGCAGAATATGCCGCCTCCCGGATTTGAACCACCGGAAGACTTCGCTACGCTCGTCTTCCGAGCCCCCGCTCGCTTCGCTCGCGGGGACGGGGACAGCTCGATCTTCATCGAGTACAGCAGCTTATCGAACGAGAATCGCGTAAAATTGGGATGCCGCCTCCCGGATTTGAACCGGGGACAGCTCGATCTTCAGTCGAGTGCTCTCCCAGTCTGAGCTAAGGCGGCGCACTCTGAACGAGGCAGATAACAGTCAAAAGCATTTCGAATACGCCTCACCGGCGGCCGTCGGCGTCGGCTCGCGCCTTCGCTAGTGCCGCGGTCCCAATCGTTCCCCAAACGATCGCGAGTCCAACCGCCGCAAGGACAGTGAGACCGAGAGCGACCCAAACGCCGACCATCGCGTGCGGCCCAATGCTCGCAAAAAGACGGGACACTGAGAGACCAGCAAGGACCGTCGGCACGCTCGCAATCACCGCGCCGTCAACGACTCCCGGGTAGGCGATCGGAGCCCATCCCGAGCTACGACGCGTTCCGGTTCGGAACACCGCAATCGTCGCTCCGAGCGCTCCGGCTGCGAGCGCCAGTGTCATATCGACATCCATGGCGACGGATCGAACCGCAAGTGCTCCGGAGAGCGGCGGCACAAGCGGAATCACGGCCGCGAGTAGCGGTCCACCGTTCCACAGAGGGTACGCGATAGCCAGCAGAAACGTCGACGCCATCGCGAGGATGATCGTGAACGCGGAGAGCTGATCGAGGACGCCGGGAAGCGGGAAGACCCCGAACGAACCCAATCCGCGACGAAGCCCGCTTGCGAGGACGAGAGTCGAAACGATCGCAACGTAGCCGAGGGCCGCAGCGCTCCGTCGAGGGTCGTCGCCGAGGAGCGGGTTCGAGAGAACCGATCGGATCGGTGATCGCATCGTTACTCCACCCCTCGAATCACGGACGCCCACCCGTCGTGATCCGGATCCGAGTCGTTGCCCAGCGGTAGACGCTCGTCGTCGACGTTCCATCCGGCTGCCGAAAAGAGGTCCTCCACGGCCGTTCGTCCCTGTGCGTACGAAACGATGCCGTGTTTCGGCGTCGCTGCGGTGTCGACGTGTGCCTGTATAGACGCCGTACCATCCGTCTGCCAGCAGCGAACGTGGTGACGGCCCACCTTGCCGAAGTACGTCTCCGCCCCCGTCCACTGCTGGAGCGTAAACGATTCCTCGCGGCGGTCCCATGCGTACCGCGCGTACTCTTCCGGGTAGTCGTACCAGTTCGCGTCGCGAAAGACATCGATCACGTCCTGGAACGTCGCCTGCTCCAGCGGAAAAACGACGTTGACCGGTGCTGTTGGCTCGAACGCGTCGTTTTCGTACTTGTGTTGCCAGACCGCGTAGGGAACTGCCGACTCGTCGACCTCTGGAACCGTCTCATGGACCGTGGTATCATCCGCGGGATCAGGAGACCACGGTGGGTCGGGAAGCAACAGTCCGCCCCCCACAACGGCTAGACAACCGGCACCGACGCGTGAGAAGAGGCCGCGCCGAGAGACCCCGAGACCGGTTTCTTCGGACATATCACTCTCCACAAGCGCAGGACGTATTGAAATACCGGTCGGTTTTCGTCGGAGTGAGGGCCGGCGTCAGTTACGGACGTACGAGGAGAAAGCCCCGCCTTCAGGGCGGGGAGAATGTCAAGGCGTCACAGTCGGGAAAAACCGGCCGTGAAAGCCGAACGGCTCCGCG
>CAYRWH010000023.1:0-15908 GCA_964427935.1 uncultured Halobellus sp.
CCGAATGGCCCTCGTTGGTCGCTGGCGCTGTTGGTATCGGCTCTCTCGTCGGTCGGTCAGGCGGCACGCACACCACGGCGGCATTTAACCCGATCCGACTCGTAGGATCTGGTAATGAGTGCTACCGACGAAGCGGAATACGAGATCGCGGTCGTGGGCGGCGGGCCGGCCGGACTAACGACGGCGCTGTACGGCGCGCGATTGGGTCACGAAACCGTTCTGATCGACCGTGGCGGCGGGCGCGCGGCGATGATGGCAGACACCCACAACGTAATCGGCGTCACCGAGGAGACCTCCGGGAACGAGCTGTTACAAACCGGTCTCGAACAGGTACAGTCGTACGGCGGAACGTTTAAGCGAGGGTTCGTCACCGATATCGACCGGACAGACGACGACCGCTTCCGCCTAACAGCGGGCGACGACGAGCTGCTCGCCGACCGTGTCGTGTTGGCGACGGGATTCTCTGATGAGCGTCCGGATCCGCCGTTGCCGCGGAACGCAAAAGGGCTCCACTGGTGTCTCCACTGTGACGCGTACATGTTCGTCGACGAACCCGTGTACGTGATGGGTCACGGCGAGGCGGCGGCCCACGTTGCGATGATCATGCTCAACATGACCGATGACGTGGACGTGCTGACCCGCGGTGAGGAGCCGACGTGGAGCGACGAAACGGCGGCACAGCTCGACGCACACCCGGTTGACGTGGTTCACAGCGATGTCGCTAGCATCGAGAACGACCCCGACTCCGGCTGGCTGGAGGCCATCGAGTTCGAGGATGGTACCCGCCGGGAGTATCGCGGAGGGTTCCCGATGTACGGCGCCGACTACAACACCGCACTCGCGGAGGAACTCGGCTGTGACCTCACTGACGGCGGCGAGATAGCTGTCGATGACCACGGCCGTACGAGCGTTGACGGGGTTTACGCGATTGGTGATATCACGCCGGGTCACAACCAGGTACCGGTCGCGATGGGCCAGGGAGCGAAGGCCGGAATCGCGCTTCACAAGGAGCTCCGCGAGTTCCCACGGTCGACAGAGGAAATAGCGCGCGATGGCCCAGTCTCCGGAGAGGAGGTCCCGGCGATCTCCCCCGACCTGCTCGCGACCGCGGTCGCCCACGAGGGACACGCCGGCGGCCCGCGGTCGGAGGCGGCCGCGGGGCCCGAGGAAGAGACGCCCGCAGCGGACGACTGAGCCGCGACGATGGGCCAGTGGACGCCGACGACCTGTATGCGGTGTGCGGTCGGCTGTGGGCTTCTCCAGCGGGCAGATACCGATCACGACGGAGTCGGTGCGGTTCGGGGAGACATCGATCACCCAACCAACCGTGGGCTCGCCTGTCGACGCGGCATCGACGAGACCACCAGTCACGACGGCACGCGCCTCACCAGTCCCCGTATCAGACGGAACGGAACGCTCGTTACCACTAACTGGGAAACCGCTATTGAGGCGGTTTCCTCTCGAATCGAGGACGCGCTCGCCGAGACGCGAAACGGCGTCGCCGTGTTGGGGAGCGGCCAGCAGACGAACGAGGCCGCGTACGCGCTTGGCAAGGTCGCTCGCGGGAGATTCGGAACCCGATACTACGACGCAAACACCACGCTGTGTATGGCGTCGGCCGTCACGGCGTATTACGCGACGTTCGGCAGCGACGCGCCGCCACCGACCTACGACGACATTCCCGACGCCCGAACACATGTGATCTGGGGCGCAAATCCTGCGGTGGCACACCCGGTGTTGTACCGCTGGATCGCCGACAGCGTCGCCGACGCTGGCGAGCTAATAGTCGTGGATCCGATAGCGACTGACACGGCGGCCAACGCCGATATTCATGTCCGGCCAGAGCCCGGAACCGATCTCGCGCTCGCCCGAGCCGTGTTAGCACGGATCGTTGCGGACGACGCAACCGATCGTGCGTTCATCACCGAAGCGACGGTCGGTTTCGAACAGCTGGCCGACTCGCTCCCGACAGTCGAGGACGCAGCCGAGACCGCCGGGGTCTCGGTCAAACTCGTCGACCGGATCGCTGACGCCTTCACGGATCCGACCCTGCTCTACTGGGGAATGGGCGTCAACCAGAGCGTTCAGGGGACGGCAACGGCACGGGCACTGATCGACCTCTGTTTAGCGACCGGCAATCTTGGACCGGGGACTGGCCCGTTTTCGCTGACCGGTCAGGCGAACTCGATGGGTACTCGAATCTGCTCATCGAAGGGGACGTGGCCCGGACAGCGGGCGTTCACCGACCCGGACCACCGGAAGACGGTGGCCGAAACGTGGAGCGTTCCGGTGGATCGGCTCCCTGACGATCCGGGTCCGGGACCGGTTGGCATCGTTGACGCGCTCGCCCACGGGCCGCCGGAGGTTTGCTGGACGGTGGCGACGAACCCGGTGGCGGGGATGCCCGACAGCAACCACGTCCGGGATGTCTTGGATGACACGTTCCTCGTCGTACAAGACGCGTTTCTGACCGAGACGACGAAACTGGCCGACGTGGTGTTGCCGGCGGCGACGTGGGGAGAGTCCGCTGGCACCGTCGTGAACATGGAGCGTCGTGTCTCCCGGATCCGCGCCGCAGGGACACCGCCGTCCGGGGTCAAGGACGACGTGGATATCATCGCCGCAATTGCTGTGGCGGTGAGCGGGGCGTCTCAGTCGTTTATCGAGACGCCGCAGGCGACGTACGACGAGTTGCGGGAGCTGACTGCCGGGACGCCAGCGGATCTCTCCGGCATCCCGTACGATCGGCTGGACGCTGACCTCGCCGTTCGCTGGCCGGCCTCGTCTCCGTCCGAAGAAGGCGGCTACCGATACGTCGATGCCGACGGCTGGGAGTTTCCGACTCCATCGGGTCGCGCACGGTTCTCGACAGAGCACCACCGCGGTATCGCAGAGCCGACCGACAGCGAGTACCCGCTGACGCTAACCACTGGTCGCCGTTCAGACGCGTACAACACCGGTGTTCGGGGCCGAGACGACGACACTGCCCACCGCCCAACCGGGCGCATTCACCCCGAAACGATGGCACAACACGGTGAGGCCTTCGACGGTGAAACGACCGTCGTCTCGTCGCGCCGCGGATCCGTGACGGTTGACGTTTGTTGCGACCGTGCCGTTCCCGAGGGAATGGTGTGGCTCCCGATACATCACCCGGCGGTGAACGCTCTCACGCTCCCAACCGTCGATCCCGAATCGGACCAGCCGAATCTTAAACAGTGTGCAGTCACACTCATCGCACCGAGTCGCACCCAAACCGTCTTATAAAAGACTGTCATATCAATCATTCCGTTTATCGGCATTCACCTCTTGTTTCTGTTTACCCGACAGCCATGGTTTGCCGGACCCACACACGGGTACCGCACAGTTCTTCTACCGAAGTGGCCTCCGGCGGTACAACTCTCACCCGGAGGCCGCGAGTCGTCTCAGCAGACCGATCGACTGTTCCGACTGCCGGTCAGAGTAAAACGTGGAGTGAGTCCTCGTGAAGCCCCGAGAGCTACTGTCCGGAAAGTATCGGAACCTGATCCTCGCAACGGCAATGTTCAACCTCGGGTTCGTGATCTGGTTCTCGTTCGCGCCGTTCACCGGCAGCATCGCCGAGGAGTTCGGGCTTTCCGTTCAACAACTCGGAATCGTTGCGAGTGTGGCAATCGTCGCCGTCCCTCTCGGCCGAATCGTTATTGGCCCGCTGACGGATCGATTTGGTGCGGACGTGACCGGCGGCGTTACGCTCGTTGTCGTCGGCACGTTCGCGATCATCAGTGCGTTCGCTCAGACGTACGAGGTGTTCACGGCCTCTCGCATCATCGCGTCGCTAGCGGGGATCACCTTCGTCATCGGAATCCAGCACGTCGCCGAGTGGTTCGAGGAGGAGAGCCTCGGTACTGCGGAAGGGATCTTCGCCGGGATCGGCAACGCCGGGGCCGGCCTCGGCGCGTACTTCACGCTTCCCCGGATCTTCACCGAGGGCTACGTCGACCCGATATTCGGTCCGGAGTTCCTCGCAACCTCGTCCAGTTGGCGAGCCGCGTTCTTTTATACCGGCGTACTCGCGGTCCTGCTCGGAATCGCCTACTACGTCTTCGGTGCTGCCGCCAAATCGGCGGAGAAGCGTGAGGCGACGAGAGCCGGCATCAGCTGGGATCAGTGGCGCTTCATCGCAACTCGGTACGGCGCGGTCGTACTCGCGGTCGCGTACATCATGACGTTCGGGTTGGAACTGGCGATGAACGGCTGGCTCGGAACCTACTACCGCGAGGCATTCGGTCAGGGCGATGTCGTCATCGCGGCGACGTTCGCGGCGACGTTCTCGATCGCTGCCGGCCTGCTTCGCCCGATCGGCGGGTACGTGAGTGATCTCGTCGCCCGGAGGGAAGCAAACATCCTTCCCGTGTTCCACGGAGAGTACCGCAACCAGTGGACGTTCGCGACGCTCGTGTTCGTTATGTTGTCGATGTTCGGAATGACTGCGGCCGGGCTCACGGGCAACGTCTACGTCGCAGTCGTTGCCGGGTTCTTTGTTGGCATGGGCTGTGCGTTCTCCGAGGGTGCCATCTTCGCGCAGGTGCCCGCGATGTTCCCGGACAACTCAGGGTCGGTGGCAGGGATCGTCGGTGGTGTCGGGACGGTTGGTGGCGTCGTGTACCCGCTTGCGTTTTCCGCCGCGTTCCTGCCGAGCTATCACTGGGGATACGCGGTCGTTGGCGTGTCGATGATCCCGATCATCGCGCTCACCGCGTGGGTGTTCCAGCCACGGATCTCCGAGGTGGCGAACACCCACGGGGTTCTCTCACGAGGGACCGCAGCCGAGGGCACGGCGGCCGCGGACGACTGAATCGCGGTCCGGTTTGCCATCGGTTGCGTGTGTTTGGTCCAGTGGCCGTTGATTGACTCGGCCGAGTTCTCCCATTATCGACCGAGCGGGTCCGGCTCGGAGACGGCTGTTGATCCTGTTTCTCGATTATAAATAGACGACCTGATGCCTCTCCGAGCACCCAACTGTGAACCGACGGGGGTCGGCCCGATCGGTCGGGGTTTCGTAGCCAACTCCGCGCCAGACTACCTGAACAGCCTTGAATCGAGGTGAACACGTTATATTATATTATTTACTACGATCCGAGTTTTTTTATTCTCCCGCCTAATCGTGTTACGTGATGACACGACACTCGATTGCTGATGCCGAACCGATCTACACCAGCACCCGCGTTCCGCCCGCAGAGAGCGTGGATCAGTACTCACAACTGACCGATGGTACAGAGGCGGCGCGAGAAGATGACCCGATCGCTGCCACACGAATGTCGCCTGCGGTGACTCGTTTTGGCTGATTGCGAAGTCAGTCGGAAGTGCGCCGGCCGGGATCCTCGCGAGCTTGCGAGCGAGGGTACGGGCGACGCACGACCGTAGGGAGTTTGCTTCGCCCGGGATTTGAACCAGAATCAGACGTGCTCTCACTTCGTTCGCTGTGCGCGACTGATAGGGTTCAAATCCGTTGGCGATTTCTCTCACTTCGTTCGAGAAATGCGCCGGCCGGGATTTGAACCCGGGCCATGAGCTTGGAAGGCTCAGGTCCTACCACTAGACCACCGGCGCGCACTGTCGCGTCGCGTGACGCAGATATACGTAGGCCGAAGAGTTCTGATAAACGTTCCGTGTTTCGACGACGAGCCCTACGACTCCCTCGGATCCGACTCCGCGTCAGTCGTTCGCGAATCCGATTCCGTGCCGGCCTCTTGCGGGCCCGCGTCGACGTCTCCCGACTGTGTCCCCTCACCCGCCGGTGGCGACTCGGCTGTGACGCCGCCGTCCGCGCTCACCGACGACCCGCAGTTTCGTTCGGCCTGTCGAACTGGAAACCGGAGCCGTCATCGTGACCCGCCGTGTCAGTGTCGCGCTCACCCCCGGCCTCGACGCCCGTCTCGAACGCTACGACCGACCGTTGAAGCTCGCGAGCGCTTCCGGAGAGATCCTTCGCTCTGGTTGATACCTCGTTGAGCGTCGCTGCCTGTTCCTCGGCGGTTGAGGCAACCGTCGTCGCCTCCGCGGCCGTCTGCTGACTGATCCCGGCGAGGTCGTCGACCGCGCCGGTAACCTCGTTAACGGAGGTCGCCTGTGCGTCCATCGCACCTGAAATCTCCTGGACCCCTTTATCAGCCTCCGAGACGCGGTCTGCGATCTCGTCGAGTTTTGCCTCCGCGGATTCAACCGTCTCGACGCCGTCGCCCACTCGCTCTCGGATCCCGGACATCTCCGCAACGCTCTCGTTGGTGCGCTCGCGAAGCTCCGCGATGAGCGCGTCGACCTCAGCGGCCGACTTCTGTGTCTCCTCGGCGAGTGTCTTCACCTCCTCAGCAACGACTGCGAACCCGGATCCGGCCTCCCCGGCTCTTGCGGCCTCGATCGAGGCGTTGAGTGCGAGCAGGTTCGTCTGGTCGGCGATCTCGGAGATCGTCTCGACGATGTCGTCCACCTCCTGCATCTCCGCGTCCAACTGCTCGACGGTTTCTGCGGCCGACTCCGAGCGGTCTTCGATAGCGTGTAGCTCCTCGACTGCGTCGATAGCTGCTTCGCGTCCGTCTGTGGCGAGGTCGTCGGCACGCTGTGAGACCGTCGCGACCTGATCGGCGGAGGCGGCAACCTCCTCTATCGTTGCGGACATATCCTCCATCTCGCCCGCGACCTCGGCGAGTTGTCGGCTCTGTGTCTCCGCGCCCGCCGAAATCTCGTCGACTGCGTCGCTTGTCTCCCGTCCCGCAGCCGCAACCTCTTCTGTCCCGTCGGTAACGGACTCGCTCTCGGCAGCGACCTCGGTTGCGAACGCCTCTACCTCCGCGACGGTCCGCTCGAGTTCGCGCATCGCGCCGTTGAACCCGTCCGCAATCTCGTGGAGCGCCTCCGGGTCGTCTGGCTCGACTTCGAGCCGAGCGGTGAGGTCGCCGTCGGCGCACTCGCTCATCGTCTCGCCGAATGCCGCGGCGCGCTCCTCTAAGCTCTCGGCGAACGCCTCGCTCTCGGCTTTAGCGGTCTCCGCTCGCTGCCGTTGCGTCTCCGCCGATTCGATCTGCTCGCCGAGCGAGTCTCGCATCGTCGAGAACGCGCCGTACAGTTCGCCGAACTCGTCGCGGCGGTCGGTTTCGAACGCGACATCGAGGTCGCCGGACTCGAGCGTGTGGGCCTTGCGGGTGAGCCGGTTGAGTTCGACGACAGTCCCGCGGCCGAGCGTCGCGCCAAGCAGCCCAAGCCCGAGGACTGCGACGCCGACGATCAACAGGAGGTTCCGCGCGATGTCAGCCGAAAGGGCGTAGGCCTCGGACAGCGGCACGTGGACCGCCACGTACCAGCTCTCTGAGGGGACGGGGGCGTACGCGACGAAGTACTCACTCTCATCGGTGAACTCGAAGCTGGCCGCAGAGACGTGACCGATCGAAGTCCCCTCCACGATCGCACTGCGGATCTCCTCGTCGTAAGCCGCGCCGCCGATCCCGTCGCGGTCGCTCGCACCGATCGTCCCGTCCCCCTCGACGAGGGTGGTAAAGCTCCCCGCGGTGGGCTGGCGGAACTCTCCGATTGCGGACGCAACGTCGACCTCCATCACGAAGTACTCCCGTGTCGGGGTCTGAACGACGTATGCGACGCGTCGCTCCTCGTCGACCTCGTACGTCGGCGAGACGTAAACGTCGTCACCGGACAGCAGATCAGCGTCGAACCAGTTACGATCGGTGAGCGCGTCGGCCCGCTCCGGATCGCTCGTCGAGGCGATCGACGCGCCACTCTCTCGGTCGACGTAGTGGAGTGCGACGATGTCGTCGGCCTGCCACGCCAACTGCGAGGAGAGATAGGCTTCAGCTTCGTCTGGATCGCGCGCAAACGCTCCGTTGTCTGCCAAATTCCGTGCGGTCGCGCGGTGGTCACCCGCCCACACGTCGAACTCGGTTGCGCTCAGCTCCGCGACCGCGGTGTAATCGTCTTGCGCGTTCGACTCAAGGTGGTCCGTCGTCTGCGCGTACGTGACCGCACCGACGGCCCCGATGGCGGCGACGACAACGAGCATGACGACCGCAAACTTCGTGAGGTAGCTCCGCGTGACCGCGTCCGGACTGATGCGGCGCAGGAGGCGTTCGAGGGAGGTGGAACCCATTATATCGATGGGACTGATGGCGGCTATTTAATGTACGTCTGTAGGTATTGGATCTGATATTCAGGGCTCGATCGGGGAGACTACCGCGTAGCAGTTACCGCTTGATACGTCGACAGCGAGCGGTTCGAGGTCGCTGTCCGCGAGGTCTGCGTCGAACTCTTCGGGTGAATAAATATGATAATACCGCGGCACGGTTTCTCCGTTTGGCAGCGTCCACTCGACGGTCGTGTCGAAGCCGTCCGTCCGATCGAACCGGTCGTGAGCGGTGCTCCAGACGCTCACCAGTCCGACGCCGTCCGGCTTCAGGACCCGCGCCAACTCGTTCAGGCTCTCGATCCGTGTTGCTCGCGGTGAGAGGTGATGAAGCGTTGCGACATACACGGCGAGATCTACCGTCCCGGTTTGAACGGGCAACGCGACGGCGTTCCCGTGAACGAACGCCGCAGTTTCCGCAAATTCGCGTTCTTGTGCCCGCGAGACCGCCTCGTCGAGGAGCCCTCGGCTGAGGTCGACGCCGACGGCTTCGGACGCGTGATCCGCCAACAGCTCAGTGTGGCGTCCATTTCCACAGCCGATGTCGATCGCGCGGTTTACCGCCCGGTCGGCGAGGAAAGATTCGACCTCCGGCCACGCGTACTCCCGGGTTTCCGAGAAGTGTGCGGCGATCCGGTCATACGTCGACTGGAGATCCATACACTACCCGTCGACCGCGACGGGTTTAGCTTCGGTGACTGCAGAGTTCGGTGACTGCGGAGTTCGGTGACTGCGGAGTCCGGTAACTGCGGACCGTGATAGCGCCTGCGATGCTGGCTCCCACCAGCGGCTGCTCACAGCGATCCCATGACCGCGAAGGCGACGAGCGTGAGGCCAAGCAGGATTGCGGCGTGTTTTGCGCCGTCGGCTATCGATCCCTCACCGAGTTGGCCGGCGACGATCCCGGAACACAGCGCCTGTATCGCCGCCGCGTGGAAGAACATCTGCTCGTAGGCGAACGTGTTGATGTCGTCCAGCCCACTGGCGACCCCACCGAGTCCGCCGCCGACCCCCGTCGGCGTTCCGCCGGCTGTCGCCTCCTCGATCGCGGGAATGAACGAGACGGAGAGGGCGGCGATAACGCCGAGAAACACGAGGAAGGAGACGTAGATCACGATCAGATACGTCAACATGACCTGGCGACGCTCCCGGCGGAGCGCCCACGTCGCCCGCGCCTCGTCGGCGGCGATCCGCAACACTGGCGCGATATCGCCGCTGGCGTGCATTGCGTTCGTGACCAGCACGACCGCTCTCGATGTCATCGGCGACGCCACCCGGTCTTCCAGCCGGTGGAGCGCGGACGTAGCGTCCGCGCCCCAGTCCATGTCCACCCGCACGCGACGCACGTCCGCGGTCAACGCCTCTAGGTCCGACCCGGCCACCCGGCGGAGACTGGAGACGACCGACGTCCCGGCTTCGTTGACGCTGGCAAGCCGGTCGAGGAAGTCAGGAACCGCGGACTCGATCCGTCGGATCCGTCGTTTTCGGACCTCGTAGACGAGCGCGTACGCGCCAAGGACGAGTGCGGTCGCGGTAACGACAGCCCCATCGACCTGTGCGGCGACTGCGGTCGGGGAGTCCCACGTAACCGGGCGAACCGTCGCAATGACGCCCAGAACGCCGAGCGGCACGGCGATAACGAATACGGCACGCGGCGAGTCGACGATGTGCTCGACCGGGGAATCGACCCACTCGCGGAGTGGTTTGAGCCGGTCGTACGCGTCGAGCCGCTCCTGACTTGCCGTCCAGCGGTCGGACATCGATCCGCCGTCAGGAAGCTGCGTCTCCTCGGTCGAGTCTGATGGCTCCGAGCGCTGGACGCTCTCTGTGCCGCCGATCCCCTGGGTAATGCTGTCGACGTAGACGACGAACCCGAACGTCGCGAGCGGCACCCCAAGATAGACCACAACGCGCAACAGCGGGAGTGTGTCTTCTAACACGAGCCCGATCACAACGAGAATGGTGATGAAAAAGAGCGGTCCGGCCACCAGCGTCGTGACGTACGCCTCGGCGAACGTCGAGAGCAGTTCGAGGTACCGTTGCTGTTTCGCCTCAGCCTCCTCCTGGTAGCGATCGTACTGTCCCTCAAGAAAGGCTGACAGCGACTGTCCGGTTCCAAGCACCGACGCGAGGTTCTCGGCGAACTCGGAGAGATCCTCACTCGGTGTTCGGCGCGCGGTGTGTTGAAGCGCGGTCAACACGTCAGTGCCGAACGCGTTCATTTCCCGGACGGCGACCGACAACTCGGTCGCAGCCTCGCCGTACACGTCCTCGTTCTCGGCGAGCGTATCCATCACGCGCGGAAACGCCATCCCTGACCGCGAGAGCGCGTAGACGAACGCGACCGTCCGGGGGAGCGTCGCGTCTATCTCCGCCGCCCGCGCGGTCGCCCGCTGTCCCAGCACTGCCCAGCGCGCGTAGTACGTTCCGACGGCGAGGGCTGATCCGACGGTGGCTGAGGAGACGAGAAGCAGGACGAACAGTTCGAGCAGTCCGACCTCGGTCAGTCGGGCGACGCCTCCCAGAAACGAGAGGGAACCGGGGAGAGCGTCGACGAGAGCCGCTTCGCCCACGTCCAGCGCCGTCAGGACCCCGCCGGCGAGGTACACGCCAATGACGCTGCCCGCGACGCCGAACACGGCCGAGTACAGGAGGGTTCGTGCGGCGTACACCCGATGGGTTCCCCCGATGTGTGCGGCACGGAGCAGGTCACGCTCCCGCTGTCTCCGACTGTGTTCGGCGACGTACTCGCCGAAAAATGAGAGCGCGACCCGTGTAGCGAGAAGATCTGCGCGCGTGGAGAACTGTGGCACGGCCAGCGCTACACAGGCCGCGACGGCGACGACGAGCGGGACGAAGACGATCATTCCCCGTCGTTCTCGTCGCCCTCGGCACGCGTTTCAAGTCGGTCCATCACGCGCTCGGGGTCGGCGTAATACTCGTTGACCAGGGCCGTGAACTGCCGGTAATCACCCACACCGAGCCGCCGACACAACTCAAGGAACCGCTCTCGACGGCGAATCTCCCGGAGGAGTTCCGACCGCGACCAGCCACGGTCCTCGGCGATCTCCTCCAACAGTATCGAGTCGTTCCGACGGAACTCGTCCTCGTCAGCCCGCCACTCGAACGCGGAGGAGTAGTCGAGTTCGCCGGTTCGTTGGTCGATACCGCCGATTTCGCCGATCGTCTTCGCACGGCGGACGCGCTGGTCATCCGACCGAGTCAGGGTCTGAACCGAGAGCATGTCCAGCGACTGAACCATCGCCCGCGGGACGTTGATCGGCTCGTTCTCCAACCGGTTGATCACGGTTTCGATGGAATCGGCGTGCATCGTCGAGAAGGTGGTGTGGCCCGTGTTCATCGCCTGAAACAGTGTGATGGCCTCTTCACCGCGCACCTCGCCGACGATGATGTACTCGGGGCGATGGCGGAGCGCAGAGCGCAACAGGTCGTACATATCGATATCTGTCCCCTCGTAGCGGCGCTCGCGAGTGACCGAGGAGAGCCAGTTGTCGTGGTATAAGGAGAGCTCACGGGTGTCCTCGATGGAGAGTACCTTCGCACGCGGCGGGATGAACATGGAAACGGCGTTCATCGAGGTGGTCTTTCCGGAGGCGGTGCCGCCCGCAAAAATGAGGCTCTTGTTGTGCTCGATACAGAGCCAAAAGTACGCCATCTGCTCGACGGAGAAGGTTCCGTACTCGATCAGGTCGATCGGCGTGAACGGTTCCTCGGCGTACTGTCGGATCGTGAACGCGGAACCGCGTGGGGTCACCTCTTCGCCAAGCGCGAGTTCCGCCCGAGAGCCGTCCGCCAGCGTCGTCTCGACCATCGGATCGCCGACCGAGATATGTCTCCCGGACTGCTGAGCGAGTCGGATAACGTAGTTGTCGAGTTCGTCTTCGCCGTACGAGACGTTCGTTCGAATGTCGGTGTACTCGTCGTGATAGACGAAGATCGGTAGGTCGTACCCATCACAGGAGACATCCTCGATGTGGCGGTCGTTGAGCAGCGGATCGACCTTTCCGAACCCGCGGAAGTCACGGTAGAGGTAGTACGCGAGCGCGTGAAACGTGTCCATGCCGGCATCGACACCGTACCCCTCAAGCAGCGATTCCAACTCCGTTCGGAGGGTCGCCTCGTCGATGTGACCAGTTCCTTCCCGATAGAGCAATGGGTCGCGGATATCGTCAGCGACACGGTCCAGCAACGACCGCTCGAACCCGTCGAGATCGGGTTCGACGGTGTAGTACCGGTGTTCGCTCTCGGGGTCGTGATACGTGATGACGACGTACGCGTACGGGGCGTTGACCCAGTACCGATCGATCTCGCGCTCCTCGGGGGGGACCGAGAACGATCCGAGTGGGCCGTCCTCGCCGGGTCGGAAGGGGCGAACCGCAAGGTCGGAGCCCTGGAGCATATCCCACGTCCGTTCGAGGCGCTGTCGAAACGCGTCGATGCGTTTCTCCACCTCGCTGGTTCGTGTGTCCCCCGACATCGTGTCGTACGCATGTAGCGTCCACCGCGGCTTAAATACCTGCCACCGATTATCCGATCTGAATCCGCCACGCCCGTTACGTTGATACGGCCGGACTACTAACGGTCAATCAAGAAATGCGGCGTGATTACTTCGATCTGACGGTCGAGGGCGTCGAGGACGACGCCGACGGGCCGGCGACGCCACTGGTCCGTATCGACTTCCACGGACCGGAGGGGCTGTTGCGGGACCGCCTCTCGGGTGCCGACGGCGACCTCCTCGATGCCGGAAGCGTCGATGTCGCCTTCCGGCTTCAAGAACCGCTCTCGGAGGGAGCCGACGCCGAGGGCGTCGTGGGCGTGACGAACCGATACACCGGCGACTTCGTCCTCGAACTCAACGAGACCGCCGACGACGTGCTTCCGTTCATCCGTGCCGCCCGCGAATCCGCCGGCGACGACGACGCACGGTTCCGAATCGAAATCGACATCGAAGGCGAACGACTCGTTACGTACGACCAAGACACCTTCCTCGTCTACGACCGGGATGGAAACCTGCTCCGAAGCGAGAGCCTGATCCCTTCCGGCGTCGAACTCTGAGCACCTCCACCCCCAAGTACCCGCACCCGCGATCGTTTATAAAGTACCATCGGTCACCGGACGCCGGTTATCTGGCCGATCGCGGTCAATCAATCCGATCGAGGGCGACCGCCCGGTGCTACCGCTCGAACGAGAGGCGGACCGGATCTCCCACGTCGACTCCGAAGGCGTCCGTACCTCGTCCGTCGTTGACGTCGCACTCGACGTGGCCGTGGCTGCCGACGGTCACGAGTCGGTCGCCCGGCGGAACCGACGCGAACGTCTCCACGAACGGGACAGGGTCGCCCCCGTTCACCCGAACGCGGTCACCGGGATCCGCCGCCGCGACGGCGTCCCCGGGGACGTTCGTGATCGCGTTTCCGAAGTCGTCGACGACGAGAATTTCTCCGGACACCACAACAGCGCCGTCCACGTCGCGGTCGACCGTCGGTTCGGGGAACCGGTGGTCGACGTACTCGTCGGTCGGCGTCACTGACGGACACGCGGCCAGGGCATCGCGGTCGACACCCGTCTCCGCCCACGCGCTCTCGCGAATCCGGGCCGCCGCCGGCGCAAAGACGTCGCGGCCG
This sequence comes from uncultured Halobellus sp., assembly GCA_964427935.1. Classification (GTDB taxonomy): domain Archaea; phylum Halobacteriota; class Halobacteria; order Halobacteriales; family Haloferacaceae; genus Halorubrum. The sequence continues at coordinate 13,813 of CAYRWH010000023.1, forward strand.
TGGAACGTCGCGCTCGCGGGGGCAGCAGCCGTGATCTCGAAGACCTCGATCGGTTGATCTTCGGCGAGGGCTCGTGCCGGTGGTAGCGCAAGTCCGTTGTCAGGAGCGACAATGGCGTGGTCGCCGGCGTGGACGACAATCGCGTCGCGGTCGGTGCCGACGCCGGGGTCGACGACCGCACAGTGGACCGCCGGCGGGAACTCGGGGAGAACGAAACGGAGCCAGAAGGCCGCCGCACGCGGGTCGCCTCGCGGAAGGTCGTGGCTCACGTCAACCAGTTCTGCGTCGCTTTGCCGACGGACGACCCCTTTCATGGCTGCGGGGTACGGCGAGCCGAAGTCGGAAGCCAGCGTGATCATCGGTCGCTCGAACGGCCGGTCGTCTCGCTCACTGCTCTGTTCCCTCCATTGCGTCGGTTTCCGCGATCCGGCGGATCCGCTCAACGCCGTCGACCTCGTGGATCACATCGGCGACGGTTTCCGGGACCAAATCGGTCCAGTCCCGACCGTGGATGATCCGCTCGCGGAGTTCGGCTCCCTCCAGAACCTCACGCCGGAACATCGGGGAGCCGCGTACCTCCACGTCGGCCTCTTCGAACAGCCGGACGACCAGCGGATTGTTTGAGTACGCAACGTCGAACCGAGGCGTCATGCTCTGGACGTGGCTCACCCAGACGGAGTTCCGATCCAGATCCTCGATGGGGACGACGTACGTCGTGGTGTCGAGCTCCTCGACCGCCTTCGTCACCATCATCACTCGTTCGCCCGCCGTAAACGGGTTTCGCGTCGTGTGTGAGTCACCCGCGGAGCCGATCCCTAAGACGAGTTCGTCGACCTCCTCGACGATCTCCTCGATCATGTGTTTGTGGCCGTCGTGAAACGGCTGGTACCGCCCGATGTAGAACCCCCGCATACCCGGGAGTAGTGGTATCGGGGTTTATAAACCCCGTGGGACCGCTTGAACGGCTCTTCAGCCCGTATACTGCCGATATCGTGTGTCTCGCGCGCTTCGACCGGACTCTCCGCGGGGAGAAAGTATATCAGTAGCCGACCCTTCCATTCTGGTAACGGATATCGATTCTATGAGCAACGAGAAGGACGCAAACGATCCGCCGGACGAGGACGTCCAAACTCCGGCAAAAAACGGGGACGGAGTGCCTCCCGACGAGCGAGACGGCTCCGATCCCGACGTCGACGAGCCCGTTCCGGACGACGAGCGTTCGGACGAACCACCGGCGGGTACCGGGTCCGACTCGGGTCCGGACGGGCCGGACCCCTCCGACGACGGCTTCCGAACGCCCGACGTGACCGTCGCGGAGTCGCCAGAGGAGTCTGACGACGACGAGCCGTGGGACGACGGAATCGGCATCGAGGACGAGATTACACCCGAGGACTCGAACGACGGCATCGATGAGCCGGTTGACGACGGTGATATCGACGAACTCGGCAGCACGGTCGAGGTTGAAGGCGCGGAAGTCGAGGAGGATCCTGATGAGGACGACCTGCTCGGTGGCCTGAAGATCGATGACACCTCGGCGATCGAGATTCCGGAGCGGCTGGTCGACCAGGTCATCGGCCAGGAGCACGCCCGCGATGTCATCATCAAAGCGGCCAAGCAGCGCCGCCACGTGATGATGATCGGCTCGCCCGGAACCGGGAAGTCGATGCTCGCGAAGGCGATGTCCGAACTGCTCCCCAAGGAGGAGCTACAGGACGTTCTCGTGTACCACAACCCGGACGACGGCAACAAACCAAAGGTCCGGACGGTTCCCGCGGGGAAAGGCGAGCAGATCGTCGACGCACACAAGGAAGAAGCGCGAAAGCGCAACCAGATGCGCTCGCTGTTGATGTGGATCATCATCGCCGTCGTGTTGGGCTACGCGCTCATCATCGTCGGCCAGATCCTCATCGGCATCATCGCCGCGGGTGTCGTCTACCTCGTCTTCCGTTACCTAAACCGCGGCTCGGACGCGATGATCCCGAACCTGCTGGTGAACAACGGCGAGACGAAGAGCGCCCCGTTCCGTGACGCAACGGGCGCACACGCCGGCGCGCTGCTCGGCGACGTCCGGCACGACCCGTTCCAGTCCGGCGGGA
>CAYRWH010000024.1:0-15592 GCA_964427935.1 uncultured Halobellus sp.
TCGACGGTGAGTCGAACGTCGACGGCGGCGGCGTTCGCCCCGTCGGCGTCGGGCAATGCGACGAGTGGGTTGATGTCGAGTTCCATGATCGCGGGGAAGTCCGTGACGAGCTGTGAGAGCCGACCGATCGTCTCGACGACGGCGTCGATATCAACCGGGTCACGCCCCCGTGCGCCTCGCAACAGCGGTGCCGACTGTATCTCCTCGGTCATCTCCCGAGCTTCGGGTTCGGAAACGGGCGCGACACGGAAGGTCGTGTCCTCCATCACTTCCACGAAGATCCCACCGAGTCCAAACATCAGAAGCGGCCCGAACTGCGGGTCCCGATTCATCCCGACGATCGTCTCGACGCCGGCGTCGAGGTCGACCATCTCCTGGACCTGTACGCCAAGGATCGTCGCGTCCGGTTGGTAGTTCCGCGCGCGGGTGATCAGGTCCTCGTAGGTGTCGGCAACGTCCGCGTCGTCGACATCGACGGCAACACCACCGATGTCGGACTTATGTAGGATATCGGGCGAGACGATCTTCATGACGACGCCGCCATCGATCCCGGCCGCGACCTCAGCCGCGCGCGCCGGGGAGTTGACTATCTCGCCCGCGGGCGTCTCGATCCCGTAGGCGTCGAGCAGTTCCATCGCCTCCACGCCGAGCCGGTTGTCGTCGCGGTTGCGGACCGACGAGAGGATCTCGTGGGCGCGCTCGCGGTCGACATCGAACGACATCGGGTCGGCGTACTCGCGCGCCTTGATGTCGCGGTACTCCGCCAGCGTCGCGAGACTCTCGATCCCGCGAGCGGGGTCGAAATAGCACGGGATCCCCGCCTGCTGGAGCTTCCGTTTCGGCTCCCGCGTCCGGTCCCCACCCATCAGACAGGCGGCGACGGGCGCGTCCGTCGCTGCGGTCGTGCCGAGGATCGCCTCGCCGAGCTCGTCGAAGTCGATCGTTGCCGTCGGCGCCGCGAGCACGAGTGCGGCGCCAACGTTCTCGTCGGAGAGGACGGTTTCGAGCGCGTCGTTGAACCGATCGACATCGGCGTCACCGATGACGTCGACCGGGTTGTGGATGTTGGCCTCCTCGGGCATCGACTCGCGGAGCGTCTCGGTGGTGTCGCCGGTGAACGACGCCAGATCGAGGCCAGCGTCGCCGACCGCGTCGGTCGCCATCACGCCCGGGCCGCCGGCGTTCGTGACGATTGCGACGCTGTCGGTGTCGGGCAGCGGCTGGCTGCCGAGGATGCCGGCGGCATCGAACAGTTCGTCGACCGACTCGGCACGGATGACCCCCGCTTGGTCGAGCCCCGCCTCGTACGCCTTCTCGGAGCCGGCGAGCGTCCCGGTATGTGAGGAGGCGGCCTGTGCGCCCGCACTCGTGCGTCCGGATTTTACGGCCACGATCGGCGTGTCCTGTGCGGTCTCGCGGGCAGTCTCGATGAACTCCCGACCGTTCTCGATACCCTCCAAGTAGCCGATGATCACATCCGTCTCCTCGTCGTCGCCCCAGTGGTCGACGAAGTCGGTCTCGTCGAGAACCGCCTTGTTGCCGAGCGAGACGACGTCTTTGAACCCGACCCCGTTATCGTTGGCCCAATCGAGGACCGCGGTGACGAACGCCCCCGACTGACTCATAAAGGAGAGCCCGCCAGGAAGCGCGTTCTCGGGGCCGAAGGTGGCGTTCATGCCAGACGGCGTCGACATGATTCCGAGGCTGTTGGGGCCGACGAGGTTCAACGCGTACTCGTCGGCTATCTCTGCGAGGCGGCGCTCGCGTGTCGCGCCGTCTTCACCCGTCTCGCCGAACCCTGCGGTGATCACCACGACGTTGCGGACGCCCGCCTCCCCGCACGCTTCGATCGAGTCCAACACGATCGAGGGGGGAACGACGATCACTGCGACATCGGCGTCCGCGTCGTCGATCCCGTCAACACACGGGAGACCGAGCACCTCGTCGTAGTTCGGGTTGACGGGAACCGTCTCGCCGTCGAAGTCCTCAAGCAGGTTCGACGTGACGGCACGGCCGACCGCACCCTCGCGAGTCGTCGCGCCGACGACAGCGACCCGATCCGGGTCGAACAGTTCGTTGAGCGTACCCATCGTTCTCCATCTACGTCAACCAGCGGTTTAATAGCGCTGAAACGCCCGTGGACGGGTGGTACAGTCATGAACGATCGATCGGATGTCGAGTCGGCTGGCAAAATCAAGAAAAGAGTGGATGGGTCTATCCCTTCCGCGCCTGAAGATACAGGAACCGCGTGCGGTCCGGTCAGGCGTCGTCGGATCGATCGATAGCGTGGTCCTCTGCCGGGACAACGAGCGTAACGACGTTTCCCGCATCGTGGGTTTCAAACGAGATGTCGCCGTCGGACCGATCAGTAACCCAGTAGGCGAGCCACAGTCCCATGCCAACGGTGTGATGGAGGTCGTCCATCTGCCACTGGTCGGCGATGATGTGGCGTTCTTCCGGCGGGATCGGCGGGCAGTTGTCCCGTATCGTGATCTCGATGTCCTCTCCGACGCGAGCAACCCGGACCTCGACCTCCGGAGTTCCGTGGGCGTGCTCGACTGCGTTCTCGACCAACTCACAGATGGCGTACTCCAGTTCAGGAAGGGCAAACGCCGTAATATCCGACGGACAAGAAACTGAGAACTCACCCGCCGGATCGGTTGCCGCTGCGTCCGCGACCGACTCACGGACCATCGGCTCCACGTCGACGGGGCGGGGTGATCCGCCCCGACTCAGGAGTTCGATAACGTCCCGCTGTTTTGTGGCGGTATCGAGGAGATCCGCTGCGACCCGTCGGATCGTCTCGGCAGCCGTTTCGACATCCGATGCCGAGTTCATCTCCGTCGTCGGTTCGGCGAGAGGAATGCTGTTTCCCTGCCCCTTAACCGCCTCAACGATCCGCTCTGCGGTTCCGATAACGACGTTCATATCGTTGCGGATCGAGTGTCGGAGGAGGTTGTCCATCACTTCGAGTTGGCGTTTGTGGCGGTACTCGTCGGTAACGTCGCGTGCGAACCCGGCGACCGCAACGACTTCCCCCTCCTCGTAGACCGGCTCGGCCGGAACACGGACCCAGCGTATCCCCTCCTCTGTCGGCTCGATCCGGTAGTCGATGTTCGTCGATTCGCCGGCCGAGAGCCGTTCCATCTTGCGTTCGACGTGGTGGCGGTCCTCGGGATGGACTCGGTCGAGGAACAGTGTCGGGTCTCGACTCAGCGCTTCCGGATCGATCCCGAAGACATCCGTGGCCGCGTCGTTGACGAACAGCAGTTCCGACCACTCCGCGTCGAACATCCAGAGGACATCCGTGGACGTCGAGAAGATCGTTTCGAGCCGGCGGATGGACTCCACCTCATCGGTGACATCCTGAGAGCTCAACACGTAGCCGTCGAGACCGCTCGCCTCTGGGGAGTGAACCTCGCTTCGCATCCACAGCCAGTCGCCGTCTGCGGTTTGATATCGGTACTCTAAGGTCTCCGTATCGTCTCGCTCGCCGGCGACGATCTCCTCAAAAGCGGTTCGAAGGCGTGCTTCGTCCTCGGGATGAACCAGCGCAAACGCATCTTCGCCGACGAGTTCGTCCGGATCGAATCCGAGAACCCACCTCACTGCCGCGTTGAGGTACTGAAACTGCCCCTTCTCGTCGAGGATGACAAGTTTCTCCTGCGTGAGATCGAGGAGGGCCTCGGCATCCGAGGGGCTGACCATGGTACTCAGGGGTTCCGAGGACTGGGTAATAATAGTTGCCACGAGGATATCACGAATGAAAGCGGCTTCGGCGGAGAACGTGGCGGATCGGGAGTCGAGTCTGCCGGAGGTCCGTGGCGGATCAGGAGTCGAGTCTGCTGGGGTCCGTGGCGGGCCGCGTTGTTAGTCCGCGGAGGCCCCGGTGACGCCGAAGCCTGCGGTCGAGCCTCCGGACTCGGCTCCGGTTTCCATCGTCAGTTGGACGCCGGTATCGGTGAGTTCGACGGTAGCGCCGGAGACACCGCGGGAGTACTCGGACGCGTGGTCTCCCTCCGGATCGAACCGGATCCCCTCCGAGAGGAGCGGGGTATCGTTCAGTCGTTCGACCTTTCGGTACGCCGTCGAGAGGGCGATATCACAGGCGTCTGCGAGTTCGCTTGTCGTCATCGGCTCGTCGGCAGCCGAGAGGATAGCCCGGCAATCAGGGTCCGCGAGGACATCGAGCGTGTCATCAAGCGTCTCACCTGCGTCCGTCAGGGTCGTTGTCGGTCCCCCCACGCGGGACGGATCTTGCTTCATATACGAACGGTGGGGTCGTACCCACCCGAACCTTCTCCCAATATATACGGGGTATTTTATATACCACGGGCTGCCGGCACGCGGTTCGGGACGGGAGATGGACCACTCCGGATCGCAGGGCGTGGCGGGCCACACCGTGCCGTCAACGTTTTGTCCGGCCGCGGGTACGGTCGGACGATGGGAACCGGCATTAGGGCGGAGGTTTCGCTACCGACGTCATCGCCGTCACCGTTCGACGGGATCGTCGACGGCTCGACGCCGATATACAGCGTCACCCGGAGTCGACTCGGTGACCGCTCGTCCGCCGGTTCGGACGACGTGGTCATAATCGAGTTCGTCGCCGACGCCGACCTCGACGTTCCAGACGGTGTCGAGACGGTGTTCGACTACGGGGCGAAGGCCGCCTACCGCTTCGACGCCCCAAGTACCAACGGCTCGCCGTTCACCGTACTCGACCGCCACGGCGTGCCGCCAACGGAGACGGTGATCCGAGACGGGCGTCTGCTCGTGACGTTTCACGCCGCGGACCTACCTGCTCTCCGTGCCGTCCTTGAAGACCTTCAGGAGTCCTGTGCGGACATGCAGGTGTTGCGGCTGCTACAGTCGTCGTCGACGCCCGAGGAGAGCGATCTTGTCACGTTCGACCGGAGCGACCTGACCGAGCGTCAACGGGAGGTGCTTGCCGCGGCCTACGATGCCGGATACTTCGACCACCCAAAGGGGGCAAACGCCGGCGAGGTCGCGGATACGCTAGGGATAGGCCGCTCGACGTTTTCGGAGCACATCGCGGCCGCACAGCGGAAACTACTCTCGGCGATGCTGGACTGATCCGGTAGTCGGATTCCAGCGCCGTGGGAACTTGATGATCGATTCATGAGTACCCGTGTCGTAGTCGCAGACATGACGCCCCGATCGACACACACCTTCGTCTGCCCGGAGTGCCGTCACTCCTTCGAGGTGGACGACGCGATGCGTGAGAGTCTCCTCGACGTGGGCTGTGTCGTCTGTGGCGCGCCCGTCGTCGACACGGATCTCACCGAGCCGACCACCGTCGAGTGAGCGCGGTGAACCACGAAGACGCTCGCCAGGTGTCAGTCGGAACCGGCCCCGAGTCCGTGCGTGACGCCCCGGACCACCTCCGATGTGAGGAGCCGGTACCCGAGGACGCCGAGCGCGAGCGCAATCCCGCCCACGAGAGTGAACAGTCCCGTGAAGAACACGCCACCGGTTCCGGACGCGTAGAGGAGCGACAGGCTGACACCACCGAACGCGAGGGTCACACTACCGAAGAAACCTAACAGTATCAACACGACATCGGAGCGGTCCACGACTGCGTTCACGAGGACCGCGAGACCGAGCAGCGCCGGAACGACCAGTTCGGGCGAGGCCGGGATCGTTCCGACAGTCGGCCACGGGGAATACGGTTGGGGAAGGTAATTAAACGCCATCGCGCCGACAAGGAGGACGCCGACCGCGAGCAGCAGTTCCATCGCGTGTCGGAGAGGCGCAACACGGTCACGTACCGAGGCTGGGCCCGTCGTTCGGGCGTTGGTCGGGGAGGGCATATGTCAATCTGTTATACTCACCCACATAATTCTTTATAACGGTGAAACTCTCGGACTGCGGTGGATCTCGCGTTGCGTGACCCTGTCTGAACCGTGGTACTTCCCACGAGCGTGGCTGCCGACCGAGTGAGGCGCGAGTCTCGTATCTTTTATATCTGCGTACGAACAGTCGTTTCGTATGACGACGAACCGCGAGGTCGAGATGGACGCGTCGGCGGTCGACGCGTTCCTCGCCCGACACGAGACCGGCGTGCTCTCGCTCGCCCGTGACGACGCTCCGTACGCGATTCCCGTTTCCTACGGCTACGACGAGGACGCCCGCGAGGCGTTCATCCGGCTGGTGTCGAGCGTCGACAGCGAAAAGCGGGCGTTCCTGGGCTCCGACCCGGCGGCTCGGCTGGTCGTGTACGAGGAAGACGGCGACGAATACACCAGCATCGTCGGGGTCGGAACGCTCCGACGGATCGACCTCGACGAACTCACCCCGGAGACTATCACCCAGTACGGCGAAACCCGGCGGCCGCTGTTCGAAATCTGGACCGACGGAAAAGCTGATCTCGACATCGACCTCTATCGGTTCGAGCCCGAACGGCTGACCGGGCGGAAAATAGTTGTTGAGCGCGACTGAGACCGGCTCGGCCCCCATATCTGCGTGGCACCGACCTACGGCTATCCTTCCTTTTCCAACTCCGTTACGAATTCGGCAATCTCCGAGACGGCGACATCGACGAGTGCCTCGCCCTTCTCGGCTGTCGCCACGGTCGGATCGCCGATATTGCCAGTTGGCGTGATCGCCGCCATGTCTTCTGCGGTCAGCGCCCATCCGACCCGATTGTCGCCGAGCGCGTCGTAGTCCGTCAACGGAAGCGATTCCGACGGCGGGTCGACTGCCGTCGCGGCGTCCATATCGACGAGTTCGGGGAACAGCGCCAGCATGATGCTCGTCTCGAACTCCGAGGCGTGAAACGAGACCTCACCCGTTCGAATTGCTTCCGCGACATCCGCGAACAGCTCAACCAGTGGGACGTGAAACGCTTCGAGATCGCTTTCCGTTCGGAGCCGGCGAACGACGACTTCCAGTTCGGGATCCTGTGCGAGGTAGTGGCCGTTCACCAAGAGGACGTTCTCGATCCCCCACTCGCTTGCGGAATCACAGATGTCGAACACGTATCGCTGGAACGTCTCCGTCGACACGGTGAACGTTCCCGGCTTAAACGTGTGGTGTGGACTGACACCGTACCAGATCGGCGGGGCACACAGCGCGGGGGCCTGTTCGGCGACACGCTCTGTGATGGCCTCCGGCATGAACGCGTCAACGCCAAGCGGGAGGTGATGGCCGTGCTGTTCGGTGCTGCCGACGGGGACCAGAAGCGTTCGTGTCCGCTCAAGGGCGGACTCGATTTCGCGCCACGTCAACTCTGCGACGCGGCTCGTTCCGGCGTCAGGAGTCGCGGTCATACGTCGGGTTCGTGGCCGCGAGACAAAACACCTCTCCGACCGGGCGCGGTCGGTCAGGGACGGGACTACTCGTCGGCTCCGGGCTCGGTGCCGCCCGTCTCCGGCGGTTCACTGTCCGTGGAGCCGTCATCCTCACCGACATCGAAATCCGCGTTGCTCGCTGCGGCCGTACAGACCGGACAGCCCGCGTCGAGGATCGTCTCCCGCATCTCCTCGTTGACCTCGATGGTCTGTGCGCAGTCCGAGCAGGTGAAGTGAACGGTAGTCAACACTGGCCTCTCTCGTGTCACGGGGAGGACGCCAGATGATATAAATGACGGGCTTCCGGCCGAGAGTGACGGCGCTCCGTCGACAGCTCAGTCCGTTCGGGGAACCGCGTACGCGCCGAGCGCGAGGAACCCAACGGCGAGAACCGTGAGAATCGCCAGATCACCGATCCACGGAGCCGGCTCGTAGAGGATCGCTCGCGTCCCGCGCGCAAAGTACGTCAGCGGTGAGGCCGCGACAGCCGGGAGAAACCACTCTGGGAGGAGTTCCGGCGGAACAAACGTCTCTGAGAGAAAGAGCAAGGGTAACGCGACCGTGTTGCTCGCGGCGATCACGCCGTCCTGCGAGTCGGCCAGCGCGCCGAGTACCGCTCCGAACCCACAGAAGAGCGCGACCGCGACGGCGACGAAGAACGGTAGCGCGACGAGGGACGCGGAGACGACGGGTGCTGCGTCGGTCACCGCAACCACGAGCGCCAAGATCAGCAGGCTCGCCGCGCCGATGATCGCGACGTTGACCAGCGTGTGGGCGACCAGCCACTCGACCCGCGAGAGGGGGGTCGTCGCCAACTTCTCGAACCGGCCGCCGTCGCGGTGGCGGGCTATCTCCGAGCCGACCCGTGACAGCGGGGTAAAGAGGACGACGACCGCGAGGTAGCCCGGGACGTAGTAGCCGGCCGGCTCCGCGAACAGTCCGCCGCCGGTGGGTTGCGTCCGGATCAGCGCCCCGAAGATGACGACGAGGATCACGGGGAAAAAGAACGTAAAGAACACCGCCGTCCGCCGACGGAGGAACGACCGGGTTGCCGCACGCGCCTCCGTTCCGATCCGACCGAGACGGCTCACAGGTCCCCCCCGTTTGCGACCGTGGACGAGTCCGATTCTCGTTCCGTGTCGCCGGACCGCGTTGCCCCGGGATCGTGTTCGGCTGTTGTCGGATCGTCTTCGACCGCCACGACGCCGCCGTCACCGCGCGGGGAGTACTCCTCCCCAGTCAGTTCGAGATAAACATCTTCCAGCGTGGGCTCAGACCACGAGAGCGACTCGAAATCAACGCCAGCGGCCGCAAGCGCGTCGACGACCGCACCGATCGCTTCGGGACGGACGCCGAGTACCCGGAGGCCGTCAGCGGTCGGGTCGACGTCGAGCGGAGCGGCTCCCGAGCCGTTGCCGGGGCTCTCGGTCCCCGAGTCGAGCGCCTCGGCGACCGCGTCGGCTGACCCGGCCGCCGGATCGGCGAGCGTCACCGCCAACCGCGGCCGCCCACCGTGTGCGGTGATCAGGTCCTCAGGCGCGCCGGACGCGACGACGACGCCGTCCCGAAGGAGCGCGACCCGGTCGGCGAGTCGTTCCACCTCGTCCATCGCGTGGCTGGTGAGGAGGACGGTGGTGCCGGCGGCCGCGAGCCGTTCAACCAGCCGGTGGATCGACCGCCGGCCGGCCGGGTCGATCCCGGTCGTCGGCTCGTCTAAAAAGAGCAGGTCGGGGTCGTTGACGATGGCAGTTGCGACACAGGTCCGGCGCTTCTGACCCCCCGAGAGCGTCTCGTACCACGCGTCGGCGTCGTCCGCCATACCCACATCTTGGAGAACGGTCTCGGTGTCGCGCGCCGAATCGTAGAGTCCGCCGTAGTAGTCGACAAGCTCGCGGGCGGTGAGTCGCGCGGGCGGGTCGAACGACTGCGGAAGGAGGCCGACCCGCTGCGGGTCGACTTCGCGGGGTGGAACTCCAAAGACGCGGACAGCTCCGTCCACCTCGGTCGTGCCGGTGAGCGCGCGCACGAGCGTGGTCTTTCCCGCGCCGTTGGGACCGATGAGCCCGAACACCTCGCCCGCGCCGAGGGTCAGATCGACTCCGTCGAGCGCAGCGACATCGCCGTACGACTTCCGGACCGCCTCGCCGACGAGGACCGGATCGGTCGCGTCCGACCGATCGGAGCCGCCAGCCTGCTCGGTCCCGCTCGCCGGCACCGTCTCGTTCATATCCGTCATCGGCGAGGGTCGCGCGTAAGCGTTGCTCTTTCGCTGTCCAAGCCACCGCCGGTACGGCTTTTGGAGTCCGATATCCCTTCGCGGTCCGATATCCCTTCGCGGTCCGATACGCCTAACCGACGCGGTCCCGACCCACGGCGTATGCACTACCACGAGGCGGCGAACTTCCTGTTCGACCTCCGTCGCTTCTCGGTCAAGCCGGGCACCGAGCGCGTCGCGGCGCTGTTGGACCGGCTGGGAAACCCCGAAGACGACCTGTCGTGTGTCCAGATCACGGGATCGAACGGCAAGGGAAGCACCGCGCGGCTGACCGAGTCGGTGCTCCGCGAAGCCGGGCTGTCGGTCGGATTATACACGTCACCGCACCTGTCGTCGCTCGCCGAGCGTGTCCGCGTCGACGGACGACCGATGACGGACGACGCGATAGCCGCGTTCGTCGACGAGGTGAAGCCGTGGCTCGTCGACCGGGCAGCTGCCGGCGAGCCGCTCACCTTCTTCGAGGTTGTCACCGCGATGGCGATCCACGACTTTGCGCGACGCGACGTCGACGTCGCGGTGCTTGAGGTCGGACTTGGCGGCGAGTACGACGCGACCAGCGCGGTCGACCCCGTCGCGACCGCCGTGACGAACGTATCGTTCGAACACACCTCGGTCCTCGGCGACTCGATCGAAGAGATCGCCCGCACCAAATCCCGAATCGCCGAACCGAGCGCGCCGATGGTGACCGCCTGTGACGGACCGGCGCTCGATGTTGTCCGCGAGGTCGCCGGTGAGGTCGGTGCCCCGGTCACGACCGTCGCCGGACCCGGAAGCGACCCCGCGGGAAAGACGGCAATCGTCGCCGACTACGAGGGACGGGTGAGCGACATCGACGCTCGGGTCTCGTTCACCGGCGAGTCGGCCGGGGAGTACCGCATTCCGCTGGTCGGGGAGCATCAGGCGACGAACGCGGGGGTGGCGGCCGCGCTGGCGCGACGGACTGTCGATACAGTCACGGATGCGAACCCGGAAGACGGGGGCTCAGACGCTACGTCCTCTGGTGGGGAGTTCACCAAACACGCGCTCGCAGACGGGCTCGCTCGGGCGACGTGGCCCGGTCGGTTCGAGGTGGTCGACACCGAGCCGCTTACCGTTCTCGACGGCGCGCACAACCCTGCCGCCTGCGAAACGCTCGCCGGGACGCTCGGCGAATACGACTACGACGACCTCCACCTCGTGTACGCGGCGATGCACGACAAAGACCACGCGGGGACCGCTGCCGCGCTCCCAGAAGCCGCGAGCGCGGTTACCTGTCAGCCTGCGCTCGACCGTGCCGAAGACCCAGAGGTGTTGGCGGCGGCGCTGCGGTCTGCGGGCGTCGAGTCGGTCACGGCCGGGAGCGACGTTGCCGACGCGGTCAGATCAGCGGTCAATCGCGCGGATCCGGGCGACTGCGTGCTCGTCGTCGGGTCGCTGTTCGCGGTCGCCGAGGCGCGCGCTGCCCGGACGCAAACAGTGACGCCGAAGGCGGTCAGCGGACCCGGCGACGCCGTCGACGCGCTCGAATCTGGAGGGGTCCCGCCCGCCGGCATCGACCGCGCCCGCGACGGGGTCGACCACCGAGTCCGCACCCTCCGACTCCGAGGCGATCGCGCGGACCGAGTCGCGGCGACATTCCGGACGCTTGGCGGCGAGGCGGCGATCGGTGGTGTCGGCGCGGACGCCGCGGGCAGCGGCGTCGACGGGAGCTCCGGGCCCGGCGGTGGCGAGCTCTCACCGGTCACGCTCGCCGGGTCGATGGCGGCGTTCCATGAGCTGTGTGACCGGCTCGACGGCGCGGGCCACGGGCTCGGCGGCGTCGCCGGAAATCTCCGTGAGAGTCTTGGGATCGACGAGCGCGGCGGTGGGGCCGGGGAAGAGAGCGATGTGGGAGGAGCCGGCGGTGCCGGAGCGAAACGCGATACCGGCGCGGAACGCGATGCCGACGACGGGAGCGTCGAGTACCCGTGGAGCGAGGAGACCGCGGTAATGGGCGTGCTCAACGTGACGCCGGACTCCTTCCACGACGGTGGGCGTCACGAGGGGCTCGACGACGCGGTTCGGGGCGCACGGCGAATGGTCGGGGCCGGCGTCGACGTGATTGACGTGGGGGGTGAGTCGACACGCCCCGGTGCCGACCCGGTCCCAGTCGACGAGGAGATTGACCGCGTCGTCCCCGTGATCGAGGCGGTTCGAGAAGTGGATGCGGTCGCACAGGGTGACGTTCTCGTCTCGGTCGACACGCGGAAGCCGGCGGTCGCGGAGGCGGCGCTCTCGGCCGGCGCAGACATTATCAACGATGTCACCGGACTGGAGAATCCCGAGATGCGCGAGGTCGTCGCCGATGCCGGTTGTCCAGTCGTCGTGATGCACAGCATCGACGCGCCGGTCAACCCCGAGAACGATCCCGAGTACGACGATGTCGTCGCCGATGTGATCGACGACCTTCAGGAGCGGCTGCTTCGCGCCGAGGTGGCCGGCATCGACCGCGAGCGCGTGATAGTCGACCCGGGGATCGGGTTCGGTAAATCAGCCGCGGAGAGCTTCGAACTGCTTGGCCGTGTCGACGAGTTCGACGCGTTGGGCTGTCCGGTGCTGGTCGGTCACTCGCACAAGTCGCTGTTCGGCGCGGTCGGGCGAGGTCCGGCGGACCGCGAACACGCGACCGTCGCGGGGACCGCGGTTGCCGCCGAGCGCGGGGCCGACCTCGTTCGCGTTCACGACGTGGCCGAGAACCGCGCGGCAGTCGACGTAGTATCAGCCGCAAGCAACCCTAATTCGCTCGAATAGCAGGGTCGAAGCCGGTCGAACCGCGGACGGCAGCGTTTTGCGTCGTGACCGTCTGTGATCGAATATGCCCCGGCGTCTGCTGCTCGGCTGTAGCGCTGTCGGGAACACGCTCGTCGAGCGCGCACAGGAAGACGGGACGGATCTCCTGGCGGTGACCGACGACACCGGGTGGGCCTCTACGCTCCGCGACCGCAACGTTGCGACCGTCGAGGCCGACCCCACGGATCCCTCGGCGTATCCCGACCACGCGTCAGTCGTGTTGGTCGCAAGCGACGACCCCACTCGAAACGTCGCGGCGGCGAAGGCAGCCCGGCAGCACTACCCGGACGCGTTGATCGTCGCACACGTTGGGACGGCTCCGACCGCCGAGCAGACCGACGCGTTGCGATCGGTTGCTGACCGCGTCGTCGACCCGACCGAGGCGCTGACGGAGCGGGTCCTCGACGCAGTCAACATGGAGGATCCAGACGGCTCGACGAGTGCTACGGGGACTCTCCGGTCACCGGAAGCCGAGCAGAGGCCGCCGGAAGCCGAGCAGAGGCCGCCGGAAGCCGAGCAGGGGCAGGGACGTGGGGAGCGTTCACCCGAAACCGAGGAGTACTCTCCGCGACTGGTCAGAACCGTTCGCGGGCTCTCGGGACCGCTACTTGTGGTCGCACACGACAACCCAGACCCCGACGCTATCGCAAGCGCTATCGGAGTAACGCGGATCGCAGAACGAGTCGGGGTCTCTGCCGACGCCTGTTACGGCGGCGAGATTGCTCACCAGGAGAACCGCGCGATGGTGAACCTCCTCGATCTGTCGTTGAAGACCTTCGGCGAGGTCGATCCGTCGGAGTACGGCGGAATCGCCTTGGTCGATCATTCTCGGGCTGGGATCAACGACTCGCTGTCCGAGGACGCGACCGTCGATATCGTGATCGACCACCACCCACCCCGCGGTCCAATCGAAGGGACGTTCGTCGACATCCGGCCAGACGCGGGCGCGACGAGCACCCTCATAACGGAGTATCTCTCGCGGCTAGGGATCGAACCGGAGCGAGCGCTCGCGACCGCGCTGTTGTACGGGATCCGTATCGACACTCGAGATTTCACCCGGGAGGTGTCTATCCCGGATTTTACCGCGGCCGCCTCGCTGGTTCCACACGTTGATGAGTCGACACTGGAGCGCGTCGAAAGCCCGAGCGTGAGCGCGGAGACGCTTCGCATCCTCGCGGAAGCGATCGAACGCCGCGACATCAGAGGGTCGATCGTCGCCTCCTGTGTCGGGGAGATAACCGACCGCGACGCGCTCGCGCAGGCCGCCGACCGACTGCTGGATCTCGAAGGGGTCTCCGTGACCTTCGTGTACGGGTACATGGACGGCGTGATCTACGGCTCCGCTCGTACCCGCGGCACCGACCTCGACATCGGTGAGGTGCTCCGCGACGCGCTCGAACAGGCCGGCTCCGCGGGCGGACACGCCAACATGGCGGGCGCGCAGGTCCCACTTGGGATCTTGGAGGGCGTCTCCGAGGACGAGGAGCTCTCAGATGTCGTCGAGGCGTTCGTCTCCGGTCGGTTCTTCGAGGCGCTCGACGACCCGCCGACCGCGACCCGGGGAACGACCCCGACAGAGCCCGCGGGCGAGTTTCCGGAGTGAGTCGACGGCCGCGAGTTGTGTGAGACAGATACCCACGGGCACGGAACGCGTATTATTCTCGAACCGGAATCATCGGATAATGGCTGAAGAACGGCTGTACACCGACCACCCTGCGTTGTACGACGCCATCCAATCCGGGTGGGACTACGACCGCGACATCGAGTTCGTCGTCGACCGGCTCACCCGGCACGACATCGGCGGGCGGCGGCTGCTTGAGGTCGGCTGCGGCACCGGAGAACACACGCGCCGATTCCACAAACGTGGGTTCGATGTGACCGCCATCGACGCGTACGAAGGGATGCTCTCGGTCGCCCGCGAGAAACTCGAACGCGAGGAGGGCAGCGAAACCGGTTCCGGAGCCGGTTCAGTCGAGTTCCGACGAGATACGCTTCCAAGACTCGATCTCGACCGTCAATACGACGTGGCGGTCGCGATACGCGGCGTGATCAACCACGTGTCCCCGGACGCGTTGCTGCCAACAATTCGGGGGCTCGCGGACGCGCTCGCCGACGGTGGCCTCCTCGTGTTCGATAACTCGCCGCTTCCGCCCGACGGCAACCGGCCCGGGCTCGATGTCGGCGAGACGGCTGACGGGCGATACGTCCGGGTGGCACGACACGTACCCCGCGAGGACGGGCGGCTGGACTGGCGGTCGGTGACGTTCACCACCGACGGCGAGCCGTTCGTGAGCAGCCGACCGATGACACCGTTCGCCGACGCGACGATGTACGACGCCCTCGTCGACGCCGGGTTCGATATCGAGACGGCGGACGGCTACGGCCTGGGAGACGACCGAACCGTGTTCGTCGCGGTCGCACCCGAGTAAACCCGGCTCTCGGGGGTGGCGGCGTGACGGCAGCGCAACCTACATATCCCGCCGTCACGAACAGTATAGTATGAGCGATGAAATACTCGAACACCGACGACTGCTGGTCGCCGGGAGCGGCATCGCCGCGTTGAGCGCGGCGATCTACGCCGCCCGGTCGAACAACGAGCCGCTGTTGATCGAGGGCGACGAGCCCGGCGGCCAGCTCACGCTGACGACGGACGTGGAGAACTATCCCGGGTTCCCGGACGGGATCTCCGGTCCCGAGCTCATCAACGAGATGCGCGAGCAGGCGGGGAAGTTCGGTACGGAGTTCGAGAGCGGGATCGTCGCCGACGTGGAGAAACGGCCTGCGGGCCATTTCCGCGTCGAGCTGACGAACGGTGACGTGTACACTGCGGACGCCGTGATCGCCGCCTCCGGGGCGTCCGCACGCACCCTTGGCGTCCCCGGTGAGGACGAGCTGATGGGGTACGGGCTCTCGACGTGTGCGACGTGTGACGGCGCGTTCTTCCGCGACGAGGACATGCTCGTCGTCGGCGGCGGCGACGCCGCGATGGAGGAGGCGAATTTCCTCACCAAGTTCGCCGACACCGTCTATATCGCTCACCGCCGCGAGGAGTTCCGCGCCGAGGACGTCTGGATCGACCGCGTCATGGACAAGGTGGACGACGGCGAAATCGAGATTCTGCGGAATACGGAGCTAACCGAGATCCACGGCACGGCCGAGGACGGGATCACGAGCGTCACGCTCGTCGAGCATCCCGACG
>CAYRWH010000025.1:0-7997 GCA_964427935.1 uncultured Halobellus sp.
CAGCGGATGACCGTAGGGAATCCGCCAGCGTTCGAATCCGCCCCGACCCACTGTTTACTTAGTTGGTGACGTATACTGTGGGCCCGACACCGACCTTGCTCCATGGCGAGTCACTGAGCTAGTCGGTGTACTTTTTTTGTTTGCTATTCAGAAACACCCATGCCAGTCCGCCGCCGCCCCCTTCTTCGGATCGCTGGACTTGCCGGCACAACAGCGCTCGCTGGTTGTGCCGATCAACGCGACGACGACCAAGAGGAGCAACCGTCCACAAACGGCGGAGAAACTGACGAACGTCCGGACGACGAACGCACAGATGAAACTGACGATCATGAAACCGAATCGGAGACTGAGCCAGCGTCTCCCGAGATTACTACGCTTGAGTTCCAGATCCCGGACGAGGACGACAAACTGACCTACGAAATTACGGTACAAGCGGCGGACATCCTCGAAGAAGTGCGGATTGAAACAGATGCGGAGATTGAAACGATCAGCGGGGGGGACTCAACCATCGATACCACTGGATCGCTTCTTGCTGAAGGCGGGCAGATTAATGACATCACGGTCTCCGCAACGACAGTTGACGGTGGCGACGTAACAGTTGAACGCGAGCAGTATGTCCGCGAATTTGCGGTCCATGCGGACGATGTTGCGTTCGATTTCTCACCACACTATCTATTGTTCTGGGACGGCGGTCGAACGAAGACGTTCGACGAAGCCGGTGTCGGCATTCCAAAGAGTGGGCCGTACTCTCAGACAGTTGCTGATTTCGACCGGCACAACTGGGAGGCGTTCGAGCGACATTTCGACTGGATGCGTGGCCATGGCATCAACCGCGTAACACTCAATTTTGGCGAAAGCGACACCGAGCGAGATACGCTTCGGATGTATCGCGACGAAGTTGAACTGTTCCACGAAATGGAGGTTGAGTTTTCCCATCCGATTATTCAGGCCTTCCGTCGTGACCGCGACATCTTTACCGATTACGAAGTGATGACAGAAATCCTCGCTGGGCGTGACAATATTGGTACTATCGACGACCGGCATGTGATCTACTTTTGGGGATTCTCCGGTCTATATCACGACGACGAACTGTACCAGCAAATTGTCGACAAGTACGGAAGTCTAGAGGCATTAGTTGGCGAGATTCGGGCAGCGCTCACTATCGAGGAAACGGATCCGTTCCTGGTCCCGGATATTGGTGATCTCGGCGAAGCGTGGGTGAACCACGATCACGAGCCGGATGATCTGTATGATGCTGTCCTTGCCTGCGATGGCGTCTCTCACTGGGACTCTGGCCTGCTCAACCCGCCCAACCCAGGGGAGGCCAGCCCGCAAGCGTATTTTGACAGTATTCGCGACCGTATTCTTGGCACGCGTGAGTTCGCAGATGCTCACGAGCTAGCGTATATCCCGTGTATATTTTCCGGGTTTGACGACCGCGACAACGAGATCTGGGGTGAGGACCGATTTGCCGAGCCGTCTCCAGATCTCCTTGGACAGATGGCAGACGTTGCTGTTGAACACTCAACCGTCGACTTCTCATTCGTCGCTACGTGGAACGACTGGGCCGAGGGGCACATGATCGAGCCCGGAACATACGATGGTGAAGAGTTTGGGACGGCGTACCTAGAAACGCTTCGAGACCGAACTGAGGGTTGATCATTGTATATCTGCTCCCACGACACCAGTTCAACGGAAGACCCATATCTCCGGAGCCGAAGGCACAGTGTGAAACACGCATCCCGACGACAGGTTCTCGGTGCGACGGCGACCGGAACGGCGCTCTCGCTGGCCGGGTGTAGCGCACTCGACGACGACGAAGCGGTGCCCGACGTTGAAGAGTCCGACGGAACCGCGACTGTCGCGGTCGACATTGACGATGAGATGGACGAGCGGGAAGCGGAGATCCAACAACAGCTCGAAGACGAGGAGATCAGCCAAGAGGAGGCACAGGCCGAGTTTCAGGAAGCCCAGGTCGAAGCCCTCGAAAACGCTGTCGCAGCGGTCGAGTCGTACGCCGCGGATATCGACGGGCTCGACGTACTCGAAACCAGCGACCAAGCTGGCGCGCTTCTCGTCGACGGCGACCCGGCTGCGATGATTGAAGCCCTCGATACCGACGATGTTGGAGCGCTCGTGTCGGCCGCCCAGTTCGAACAGTTCCGCGAGCAGCCCGACGGCGAATAGCGTCCGACGCGGCCGCCCGTTCTCAGATCCGGTTCTCGCGCCCGGGGTCGACGTCGATCGCGTCGACCGGGCAGACGTCAACACAGAGCATACAGTCGATACACTGCTCCTCGTCGGTTGGATTTGCCTTGATTTCTGATTCGCCGTGTCCCGGCGTGTCGACCCACTCGAACACGTCGACCGGACAGTCCTCCAGACACGCGCCGTCCGCGAGACAGATGTCGAAGTCGACGGCGACGTGCGTGCCGCGGATCCCCTGTTTCTCGGGCGGATCGACCGGCCCCCATACGGCGACGTTGTCCTCCTCACCGACCTGCTCCCGGCTCTTCTCGAAGTTCGGGTCGATAGCCATCGTTGAGCGTGATTCGCCGCTCGAGGGTTTAAATTCCGCGACGCGTACGGAGACGGGCGAAACGACCCGGTGTTGCTACGGGTGTGCGTAGTACGCGAGCAGGTCCTCGGAGCCGTCGGGGCCGTCCGTCTCGTCCGTGGCGGCGGGCTCGAACGCGTCGATCCGGGCGAAGCCGACCCGTTCGAACTGGACGACGTCGTCGACGTCGGTCGCCGCGATCGCGGGCTCGGCGTAGCCGCGCACGTCGCCGGAGACGGTCCGGAGCAGCGTTTCGAGCCCCGATTCGACCGGGACCCAGTGGATCACGTCGACGTCGCCGTCACGGACCACCTCGATCCCGGCGTCGGCGAAGACGAGCTGGTCGCCCGCGTACCGGACGCAGCCGTATCCCTTGAGCCAAACCCGCTCGCCCTCCGTCGGGAGGTCGGAGGACTCGACGACGACGCGGCCGGCGGGCACCTCGCGGTCCCCGCGGTCCTCGTGGTCCGGGTGCAGCGGCGGGTGGCCGGCCGCGGGCGCTGGAGCGTCGCCGTCGACGATAGGGAGTTCGACCGCGGGGTCGTCGTCGCGGTCGCGCACGAGGAAGTACCGGTTCGCGTCGTCGTCGACGAGGTCGCGGTTGTTCGCGTACACCGAAGACATCGCCAAGTCGACGTCGGAGGTGGATAAGCCGAGCGCCGTCATCGAGTCGACGAGCGCCTGCCCGCGGATCCCGCGGCGTCGCATTGAGCGGATCGTCGGCGCGCGCGGGTCGTCCCAGCCGGTGAGCTCGCCCGCTTCGATGAGCTCCTTGATCGTCGACGTCGATAGTTTCACGTCGTACTCGTCGACCTGGACGTGGCCCCAGTGGAGCACTTCGGGGTACTCCCAGCCGAAGTAGTCGTAGACGAACCGCTGGCGCTTCGCGGAGTCTTGGAGGTCGATGCCGCGAATAATGTGCGTGACGCCCGTGAGATGGTCATCGATACCCGACTGGAAATCCAGCATGGGCCAACAGCGGTAGTCGGCGGCAACCTCGCGCGGATGTGGCGTGTCAATCATCCGGAAGGCGACCCAATCGCGGAGCGCGGGGTTTTTGTGTTCGATGTCGGTCCGGACGCGCAGCACCATTTCTCCCGCGTCGTACTCGCCCGCGATCATGTCGCCGAACTCCTCGTGAACCGTCTCCGGGTCCTTATCGCGATTTGGCGACGGCTCACCGGCGTTTTTGAGCTCTGAGAACTCCTCGGCAGGCAGGTCACAGGTGTACGCGCCGCCGGCGTCGATCAGGTCGCGTGCGTGCTCGTAGTAGGTTTCCAGCCGGTCTGACGCCTTCAACACGTGGTCGACCTCGAACCCGAGATACTCGATGTCGCCGAGGATCGCGTCGTACGCCTCGAGGTCCGGCCGCTTCGTCTCCGGGTCCGTGTCGTCGAACCGGCAAATGAACTCGCCGTCGTAGCGC
Source organism: uncultured Halobellus sp. (assembly GCA_964427935.1). Taxonomy (GTDB): domain Archaea; phylum Halobacteriota; class Halobacteria; order Halobacteriales; family Haloferacaceae; genus Halorubrum. Next base: position 3,984 of record CAYRWH010000025.1, read on the forward strand.
TCCTTATAGGTACCAATGACGGCGGGCATGCGGGCATGACCCATGTGCCACGGACCGTTCGGGTTCGGCGCGGCACGCATCACGACCTCACCGGGTTCGGCGTTCGGCAGATCCGGAAGCACGTGTTCGTCTCCCTCCTCGTCGGCGTCGAGCTCGGCGAGTAACTCCGGCGCGAGCGCCGCTAACCGCTCTCGGCGTTCTGTCTCGTCCATCCCCGCGACCCGGTTTACGACCGGGGCGATGACGCCCGGAATCTCGTCGCCGTGGGGGCGGAACTCGGGGTTTTCACCCATCAACGGTCCCATGATGGCACCGACGTCCGGATCGCTGCCGTGTTTGAGCGCGTTGAACAGCGCGGCCGTCTCGCCCGCAGCCTCGACCCGCTCACGGAGTTCATCGTCCATATCGTCAACTTGTCGGGGTCGACTCAAAAGCGCCGCGAAACGGGCTGTCAGGCGACGTTCGCCGAGACCATCCTAAGCGCGGTGGCCACGCGGCTCTCGGTTCCGGAAGTCGACGAAAAACCGGACGACGCCCCCGTCACGAGACCGCCATCGTCTCGCGTGGACACGTCGTCGTCGGACCCACCTCGGATCCGCGGTATCGGGGTCCGCGGGTAGGGGCACCTCACAGTCATCCGGGCACAGACTTAAACAACGGAGACCGTTCACGGCGATAATCGGTCACTACCGGAATGAACGGTCGTGAGGTTTATAATATTTGAACACTTTTATCTGCGGGTCTAGGCCGTTTCTTCGACTCGGTCCACTGGGTTGATAGCCCGCCGTCCCGTCGGTCGGGTATGCAGACACGACGCGCAGACACGGTCGTCCACCGACCGAGGGGTGCCGAATGGTAGAGCCGATGACGCGGGAAGAGCGTGACTCCGGAAACCGAAAGATCAAGATCGGATTCCTCCTCATCGTAACGGTAACACCGCCGATGATCACGCTTCTGGGCGATCCGACGCTTCCACAGATCGCGGCGGCGGCCGGCGGCGGGTTCCTTCTCGGACTGGTGTTTGTGTGGTATCTTGGCCGACTCGCCTCGGAGTTTACCGGCGGCTCCCGTCGGCCGTAGCGGTAACGACTCGGTGGGGGGGGGCCGGGTTATCGCGACTCTTCCAGGTCGATTCGCTCACCGACATCGCCCCCATCGACAACGTCGCCCACATTGACGACATCACCGACGCGGTCGCCTCCGATCGCTCGCGACGACGACAGCGGAGAAACACTGATCTCGCCCTCGACGGTCGCAAGGCGGTCGGATCCCGGGTCATCGTGGACATCGCCTCGGAGAAACTCTCGCCAGAATCGGTCGCGGAGTTCCATCCCCATCTCGCCGCGTCGTTCGTCGAAGGCCGAAGCGGCCGACGCCTCGTCGTCCCCGTGCGGCGTGTCCGTCGAACCGGGATGGAACTCGATCACGTCAAATCCGCGGGCCGGTTCCGTCAGTCTGTACGTCGGGTCCACCGCGTTTTCGTCGTCCGCGGCCGGCGCATTCACGTTCAACACGTCCGCACCGAACGGGAGCCGACCGTCTTCGATGCGATCGATCAACGAGAGCGTCGCTCGTTCCGCGACCGCGAAGTCGTCCCGGTCTACCGTCGGCGGGACCGGGAGATTCCCGCGGTCGTACAGCGAGACTGCGATGGCGGGCGTTCCGAGGAAGGCGGCTTCCATCGCCGCCCCGACGGTCCCCGACTGTCCCAGAATGTGCGCGCCGATATTCGGCCCGTGGTTACAGCCGGAGACGACGATGTCGGGGTCGAGCCCGAGCGCAACATCCGCGACCGCGACACAGTCGGCCGGTGTTCCTTCAACCGCATAGCCGAGCTCCGCCTCCGCGTACTCGACGGTGGTGTCCCACCACGAGCGCGCGCCACCGACACCCGACTGGTTCGTCGCCGGCGCGACGACGGTCACGTCGTGGTCGCGGGAGAGCGCCTCGTGTAACGCTCGGATCCCCGCAGCATCGATCCCGTCGTCGTTAGTGAGGAGAACGTCCAGACTCATACAGTCTGTTGGGATGTCAGGGGTGAAAACGACGCCGAAAGCCGCTAGGGTGCGTCAAAACCCGCGAGGGCTTCGCGTGGTCGTAGCGAGTGTCGACATCAGCAAGAGAACTGTCCGGTCCCGGAAAGAGTGAGGCCGGGCGTCGGTGGAGGACTGGTACTCCAACGGTCAGCGGTCGAGATGGGGACCGGCGGAACGGTCGGTGGCCGGATCGGGTCGACGGTTAGATCGGGACTAGTCGGTCAGTCGGCCGCGACGCGACGACGCGTGTCAGCCATCGCCAACACTTCGTCGAAGAAGCCGAGCGAGTCGTGCGGTCCGGGGTTCGCTTCGGGGTGGTACTGTCGAGTGATGACGTCGAGTTCCTCGCTGTCGAGACCCTCGACGGTGTCGTCGTTGACGTTCACCTGCGTCACGTCCAGCGGGCCGGTGTCGTCGACGGTGTAGCCGTGGTTCTGCGTGGTCATCACGACCTTCTCCGTCCGAAGGTCACGGACTGGCTGGTTGACGCCGCGATGCCCGAATGCCATCTTCGTTGTCGACCCGCCGAGCGCGCTGGTAATAACCTGCTGACCCAGACAGATGCCGGCCATCGGGGTCTCGCCCGCGAAGGCGTCGACAACCTCCTGAGCGGCGACGAAATTCTCCGGGTCGCCGGGGCCGTTCGAGACGAACAGCACGTCGGGGTCGACCTCGGCCACCTGATCCGGAGTCGCATCGTACGGGAGCACGTGGACATCCGCGCCGCGCTCGGTCAGCGAGGAGATAATCGATCCCTTTGCACCGCAGTCGATCATCGCGACCGTTGTGTCCCCATCACTCTCGTGAACAGTCGGCTCCGTCACCGAGACGCCGGCACCGATGTCGGTGTGTGCGCTCATCGGCTCACACGCCTCCATCTCTTCGATTGCGTCTTCGGGCGTCGCGTCCGGGCCGGCGGCGATCCCGCAGGCCATCGCACCCTCCTCGCGGACGGTGGTGACGATCTCGCGGGTGTCGACGTGGTCGACCCCCGGAATGCCTTCGCTTTCGAGCCACTCCGCCACGTCGTCGGTCAACTCGCGGGCGATCGCCGCGCGCGGCTGGACCGTATCCGACTCGAATCGTTCCGCTCGGACGCCGTAGTTCCCGATCAACGGGTACGAGAACGTCAGCACTTGTTCGGCGTAGGAGGGGTCGGTGAGCGACTCCTCGTAGCCGGTGTATGCGGTCGTGAACACCAGTTCACCACGTGTACGCCCCGGCGCACGGGCGCGTGCTTCGAGCACACGACCGTCAGCCAGCGCGATGTAGGCGTCCGACATTACGAGATACGTATAGATGGACCGTAATAAGTGCGTCGTTCGTAGATACGTTACGAAATTCGTAACACGCGTGGCAGGCGGGGCTCGACGGCGGTCGTGACCCGCCGTGAGTTGGCTCTCGGCGAGGCGTGGGGTGCGGACTGGCGCTGATCGTGAGACGTCTGCGAAGATCGCAGCGTTAGTCGGGGGTCGTTGTGGAGTTCGAAGCCGAGTTACGATCTTCGTAAGCGGTAAGTCGTCGTGAGCGGATCTGCTGGTATGGACGACCTTGACCGTCGGATTCTCTCGATCCTGCGACGGGACGCGCGAACTCCGTACACCGAGATAGCGGACCGCGTCGGCACCTCTGAGGGGACGGTTCGCAACCGCGTCGACCGAATGACCGAGGAGGGGATCATCGAACGGTTCACGGTGACCACTCGGACTGGAAACGTGAAGGCTATGATCGAGATATCAGTAGAGATGAACGTCAACACCGCTGCGGTCGGCGAGCGGATGGTCGACTGGGAGGAGGTCGATTTTGTCTGGCAAGTGTCCGGCGAGGAGGACATCGTCTTGGTCGTCGACGCCGTCGACACCCGAGCGGTGAACGAACTCATCACCCAAGCCCGAGAGCTCGACGAGGTCAAGTCGACGAAGACTCGGCTGATCTTGGACGAGCGGCTCGGCTGATCTTGGACGAGCGCCTCTCGTTT
>CAYRWH010000025.1:8097-15131 GCA_964427935.1 uncultured Halobellus sp.
CTCGGCTGATCTTGGACGAGCGGCTCGGCTGATCTTGGACGAGCGCCTCTCGTTTCCCGATCACTCGCCGCTCCCGGAGTCGCGTTCACCTCCCGAGTCGACGTCGAAATCGAGCGAGCGTTTCTCGGCTAACTCCCGTTCGAGGCTGCCGCGCTCCCAGTTACGGAGCGCGTCTCCCTCGACCTCCGCGTGTAGCTTCTCCTCGATGAGGTCGATCGCAACGCTGTTTGCTCCCTCAGGGATGATCAGGTCGGCGTGGCTCTTCGACGGCTCAATGAACCGTTCGTGCATCGGTTTCACCGTCGAGAGGTACTGGTCGATGACGCCCTCTAAGTCGCGTCCGCGGTCGAGAACATCCCGCCGAATACGCCGGAGGATCCGCACGTCAGCGTCAGTTTCGACGTAGAGACGGAGGTCCATCATCGAGTTGATGCGCTCGTCGTGAAGCGCCAAGATTCCCTCCAGAACGATGACATCGGTGGGCTCGACGGTCACTCGCTCCGGCTTCCGATTGTGTACCTCGAAGTCGTATCGCGGCATCTCGATCGACTGGCCCTCCAACAGCGTCTCGAGGTGTGTCCGGAGGAGGTCCCACTCGAACGCCGAGGGATGGTCGTAGTTGATCTCTCGACGCTCTTCCATAGAGAGATCCGAGCGGTCCTCGTAGTAGTTGTCGAGCGGGATCCGGGTGACATCGTCGCCGAGGTTTCGCGTGACGAGCCGTGACACGGTGGTCTTCCCCGCTCCGGTCCCCCCTGCGATCCCGATCACGAACGAGGGAATGGTCATGTCCGCGTTCCGACGCCAGGCCGTTTTAACTCTCCCTTTCGCCGGCATAGAGAGGATCGTCCGGCTCGGAGCCACGTCCGAACGCGAGCCGAATCGAACCAATCCTGAGCCGAACCGGCTCGAACCACGAAAATACGGGCGCACACGGCATAACGATACCGGGGGCACCTTTTAGCCGCTCGCCGCGGATCGTCCGATCATGCGAACAGATACCACGGTTCGTGACGTGATGCATCGCGAGTTCCTCGGGGTCAGCGAGTCGGATCCCCTGGCGGACGCGGCCGCGTTGTTGGTTGAGGAAGGGACGGACTGCCTCGTCGTCCTGCGGGGCGGTGAGCCGGTCGGACGACTGGCTGCCAGGGACGCGCTCGGAGCGGTCCTCGACGCCGCGACAGAGGCCGACTCGACGGTCAACGGCGCTGAGACGACCGTCGGCGACGTGATGCGACCACCGCTCCCGACGGTCGCACCGGACGATGCGCTGGCGCGAGTCGATGAACTGCTCGTCGCGGACGGCGTGAGTCGGGTGGTTGTCGTCGACGACGGGGCGGCCGTCGGCGTCGTTACCGTCCAGGACTCGCTCGCAGCAGGTACAACACGTGCTACAGGAGCTGCCGGCGCGGAACCAGGCGTTTCCGGCGACGACCCGGAGCGGGCGCCGATGGAAGCGACATCGACCACGGCCCCGGACGCCGCCCGCGGATCGGACCGGGCTCGAACCGCGTCGTCGACCGACGCCTCTGGGGCGTCGACACAGGGCGTCTGTGAAGTCTGTGGCGGACTTGCCCCCGAACTTGCGAACGCGAACGGGCAGGCAGTCTGTCTAGATTGCCGTGAAGTATAGTCCGGTCATCATCGACTGTCGGTCGTACACTCGGCAGTATCGATACGGATCGGTGCCGATACCCTCAACACCACCTACGCCAAACCGGAACCCGTGTCACGAGCCGACGACCCGTGGGTCGACGCCGCCACGATGGACGACCTTGATGCGGTCACAGAGCTGTGGGTCGACCTCGCGCAGGGACAGCGACAACACGGGTCCACGTTGCTCGCGGCGGGGAACCGCGAGGCGGCTCGCGAGTGGGTCGCCCGCAGCATCGTTACCGGAGAGCTGCTGGTCGCGCGGTCAGATTGTGGCCCCGAACTCCTCGGGTTCGTCGGGTTCTCGCTCGAACGCGGCGAGTACGACCGTGAACACACGCGCGGAGTCGTCAGTAACCTCTACGTCCGCCCGAACCGGCGGGGAGAGGGAATTGGGGCCGCGTTGCTAGCGGCGGCTGAGGCGACGCTCGCGGATGCGGGAGCAGAGACGGTTGCGCTGGAGGCGCTCATCGACAACGAGCGCGCGAGAGCCTTCTACGCTCGGCACGGCTACGAACCCGCACGCATCGAGCTTCGGAAGTCGCTTGCGCACGGAGAAACCCACGGAATAGACGGTAACGAGACAGACGGTGACGGGACAGCCGGCGGGAACGGGTGACCCGGAGGGCTCGCCGAAAGCGACACGCACTCATACGAGGACCGAGTACCCCCATCTGCGCCAGGGGAGCATGGGCGGTTCATGCACTCGACTTGTAATCGAGACTTCCGGGGTTCAAATCCCTGCCCTGGCTTCGTACAATTTGTTCCCCTACAGCGGCACCCTCGCCTTCTCACGCTCTGAGCGCTGAACACGGGGTGGGCGTCCGCGCTTGTGAACCGGATAGAGAGCGACATCGTCACACGGACCTCGTGGATGCGCTGTGACCCGAGCGTTCAAATCGTTGCCGCTCGAATCAGTAGTCGATGCCCTCCCCGCCCTCCACCAGCGATGTGTGTTCCGACCACGACGATGCTGAACCGGTTGCGAGTCATCTAGACCACCCAGCTTTGGACTCAACCATCGGTCGCCGCCGTCTCCTCGCCGCGGGTGCGGCCGCGGTATCGGTCGGTCTCGCCGGCTGCGCTGAGACCATCGGTAACCTGATCGCCGAGTTCGTGCTCGATGATGTCAATCTCCTCAACGAGACGGACCGGGTCCTGACGGGGTCGATCACGGTGGTCGACCCGGACGACGAGCCGATCCTTGAGGAGTCGTTCGACCTCGAACCGGCGGCCGACGAGGCGGACGAGACCAACGAGGCGTCGCAGGCAGTCTACAGCGATCTGTTCGAGACCCCCGGCGAGTACGTCTTCACGGTCGAACTCGCGGACGACGATGTTGACGGCGAGACCAGCGCACAGTTGGTTGGCACGATCGACGACCCCGAGGAAGAACACGCGATCATCGTGATGGGCTCCGACGACTTTTCGGCCGCGTTCGAGCTGTTCGTCATCGAGGAGTTCACTGACCTCGGCGATCACATCGACGAGGCCGCTGCCGACGACTGACCCCCGTCGACTCGTCCGTCGACCTGTGTGGCTGGAAGCGATCAGGCCCGCAAGAGCCGGCGTCTCGATGACGCGTCACGGCTCGTACGTCGGCAGCGCCTCGACGGCTCGGATGACCTCGTCGAGATCGAGGGCATCGGCATTCGCCGCCTGAGCGACCACCGGCGGTTCGACGACCCGATCGCCTAAGACGATTTTTGGCACGTCGGTCCCGCTGAACCCCTCGACGACTGCGTAATCGTATGTGCGAGCGAACTCACGTAACACATCGTGGAGGTCGCGACCTTCGCCGGTCGCGAACCACGTCCCCTCGTCGGTGAGGCCCACGGTGTGTGTCGCTCCGCCCGCACGGTGGCGGGCGGTGTCCTTCCCCTCGGTGTCAACGTCCGGTTCGTTGGTGAGGTGTTTCACTGTCCCAACGGTCCCGCGCTCGCGAAGCCGCCCGGCGAGTGCGGCGACGACCGTCGTCTTTCCTGAGTCAGAGGGTCCGGCGACGCCGATAAGTTTCATACCTCGGATCGACCCCCTGGGCCCAAATACCGTTCGTCCGGTTTCGAGTTGTCCTGACGGGTTCGTCGACGAGCGACGCGTCTCTCGACTGTCATCGTCCGCCTCGAACACTCACCCCGCGCTCTACCTCGCTCACGTTTTCACGACATTCTGTAGGCATTCCCGCTCCAGCCCGCATCAAAAGGTAAAAAACGGCTCGTCTCAAAGCCTTCGATAACATGAAAGTCCCGTACGACCTCAACAGCTACATTCGCGTGCTGAAACTGGCGAGCACGCCAAGCACCGGTGAGTTCCTCCAGGTGTCGAAAATCGCCGGCGCGGGGATCATCCTCGTCGGGGCCATCGGCTTCCTGATCTTTGCGGTGATGAGCCTCCTTCCGGGGGTCGGCGCGTAATGCCGATCTTCTCGGTCAAGACGACGGCGAGTCAGGAGCGGACGGTCGCCGACATGCTCGCCGAAAAGGAGATGCCGGAGATCCAGGCCGTCATCGCCCCCGACCAACTCACCAGCTACGTGATGGTCGAGGCTTCCGACGGCAGCGTCTTCGCCCGAGTCCTCGACGAAATTCCACACGCACGCGGCGTAATACAAGGTGCGGACGGCCCCGCGGAGAGCGGGTTCTCGGAGGTCGAACACTTCCTCTCCCCGACGCCCGACGTTGAGGGGATCGGCGAGGGCGACATCGTCGAACTCATCGCTGGCCCTTTTAAAGGTGAAAAGGCCCGCGTCCAGCGTATTGACGAAGGGAAAGACCAAGTTACCGTCGAGCTGTACGAGGCCACCGTTCCCATCCCGGTCACGGTTCGTGGCGACCAGATCCGCGTGCTTGACTCAGAGGAGCGATAGCCGGATTCGTCCGTCGGCACTGACGGACTCTACCGACGGCGGCAGGAGCGAGGGCAACGACAAGGGCTTTATTTGCCCACCGCCGAGTTGTTGGATATGTTCGGTCCCGGCGTGCCAGCCGTGCTGAGTGCTCTCCCGGACACGTTCACGTTTGCGTGGGTGGTTGCGATTCTCTTCGGAGCCGCGTGGGTACTCGATGCGCGTGGTCACGCCGCGGGACGGTCGCTCGCGGCCGGCACATGGGGGCTGTTCGGACTGTTCTGGCTGACGATGGTGCCGTACTTTGCGTTCGAGCACCAGAGTTACGTCGAGTCGATTCTCGCGCTGGTCGGGGTTCCTGCCTGTGCGTACGTCGGCTACCTGCTGTATGACGGCCGAGCGTCGCTGTTTACGCTCACACGGGCGGTCACGATCATGCTGTTCATTTATTTACCGTTCGAGACGATCCCGGCGTTCACCGTGGCAGGATTGGCGATCCCGGAACCCCGGCGGGTGCTCATCGAAATCGTCGCGACCCACACCGGCGCGATGATCGACCTGCTGGGTTATGCGCCGGAGCGGGTGATGAGCCGTGAGGGGTTCGACGCAGCCTTCCGGTGGACGCTCGCGAGCGGCGAGACGATCCGAATCAACGTCGTGTTGGCGTGTACGGGACTCGGTAGCATGGCGATCTTCGGCGGGCTCGTGGCTGCCGTCGACGGCCCGCTGAATCGTAAGGTTCGGGCGCTGCTCGTCTCGATCCCGCTCATTTACGCTCTCAACATCCTCCGAACAACGTTCATCACGGTCGTCGCCGGTAATCAGTATATGCACTGGCAGCCGGAGTTCATCCTCCTGATGTTCGGCGCAAGCAACCCGCTCCGGGTGTCGTTTCTGATCTCTGACCGGATCATCAGTCAGCTCCTTGCCGTCGTCGCGCTGATCGGGATCACCTACCTCGTCGCCCGCCAGCTCCCGGAGCTAGTCGTCGTCTTAGAGGACGTGTTGTACGTACTCACGGGCGAGGAACACGACCTCACCGAGTCGCTCGATCTCCCCCGTGAGCCGACGAATAAATAGATCTATATAGTAAGCTATAGGCACCGTTCTGGTATATACTCTCGTATGCGAGTGACGACTCAGTCGGTGACACGGCGGCGAGATTGGGGCGGTGGACACCCGTGTTGAGTGCGTTCGACCCGCTGGTGTATCTGGAGACGAACGTCGCGAAACTCGTGTTAGCGACGGTTCTCGGGATGTTCTTGGGCCTGGAACGAGAGTGGTCCCAGAAGTCGGCGGGGATTCGGACGTTCGCGCTTATCAGCCTCACCGCCACCGTGTTCGTGATCGCCGACGCCCCCGGGCTGCTCGTCGTCGGCGGTGTGCTGATCGTCGCAACATCGGTACTGCTGGCGGTTCGGAGCTTCGTCGACGACGATGTCGACGGGCTCTCGTTGACCACGTCCGTCTCGATGCTCGTCACGTACGGGGTCGGAGTGCTCGTTGCGGCCGAGTTGTTCATCGAGGCGGTGACGGTGGCGGTGCTCTCCTCGATGCTTCTCGTTCTTAAGCGCGAACTCCACCAGTTTGCGTGGGGGCTCTCCCGAGAGGAGGTTCGCAGCGCCGTCGAGTTCACGATCCTCGCGTTCGTCGTCTTTCCGCTTTTACCTGCTGAGACGATAGACCCGTGGGACGCGATCCAGCCGCGACTCATTTGGTCGTTGGTGGTGGCGATAAGCGCGATCGGCTTCGTGAACTACGTGCTCGTCCGGAAGTACCAGGGTCGCGGCTACGCCGTCACCGGCTTCTTCGGCGGACTCGTCAACTCCACGGCGGTCGTCGCCGAGATGGCCAAACGCGCGAAGGGACAGACTGATCTCGTGGGGCTTGCGGTCGGCTCGATCCTGCTCGCGAACGCGGCGATGGCGCTCCGGAACGCCGCGCTCGTCGTCGTGTTCGTGCCGGAGGCAGCGCTTGTCGTTGGCGCGCCGCTCGGCGCGATCACCGTCGTCGGCGTCGCCATCGCGGTCTGGAGAAGCGACTGGCGGACGCCGATCGAAGCGGAGCTCACGTCCCCGTTCAGCCTCAAAAACGCACTCACGTTCGGCGCACTGTTCCTCGTTGTGCTGCTGATATCGGTTGGCGCTGAACGACTCTTCGGTGCGACCGGGTTCGTCGCGACCGCCTTTTTAGCGGGGCTGATCTCGTCGGGAACCGCGACGACGACGGCCGTGTCGCTTCTGAGTACGGGACAGATAACGGTCGAAACGGCGGTCGCCGGGGTTGTCGCCGGGACAGCGGCGAGCATTGTGGTAAAAACGGCGTTCGCGGCGAGCATCAGCAGGGACCTGGTCCGTCCGGTCGCCCTCTGGAGTCTCGTGCTCGTTCTCGTCGGCGTGCTCGTCGGCGCGCCGCTTCTCCTCGCGTAACTGTTCGCCGTGGACGCCGCTCACGAGACGTGACGGGCCACGTCAGTCGAGGAGATCATCCCGACGTAGTCGTCGTCGACGACCGGGAGGTGTTTGACGCCGTACAT
>CAYRWH010000026.1:0-14969 GCA_964427935.1 uncultured Halobellus sp.
ATCCGTAGCCGCCGGTGTCGTTGAAGAAGTCGACCTTGCCTGTCGCCATCGCGTCTCCACAAACGTGTAACCGGGACATAAGTGTTGTGTGTACGCAAGCGAAACACCACGGAGACGGCCTGTGCGACCCTTTATCGGGATATAGTCTCGCATACAAGATCGTGGTTAGGCTGTTCGAGCCGACCGTTTGGTTGTAATTCCAAAGTTGGAGTGAAGGGATATGCCCGATTTCATAAGCACAACCCGCATGAGTAAGGACCCCGTATGTACAGTCAACATGAGCACCCGCAACGCGCACCTCGAAATCGGCGGGATGTCCTGCTCGACCTGCTCGGGGACAGTGACGGAGGCGTTGGAGTCGCTTCCGGGCGTCGAGGAGGCGTCGGTCAACTTCGCGACCGACGAGGGCACCGTCACCTACGACCCCGAACAGGTCTCGCTCGCGGAGCTGTTTGAGGCAGTCCGGAACGCGGGCTACGATCCAGTCTCCGAGAGTGCGACGGTCGGGATCGGCGGGATGAGCTGTTCGACCTGTGCGGCGACCAACGAGGAGGCAATCGGCGGCGTGGATGGCGTGATCGCTGTCGATGTCAACGCCGCAACCGACGAGGCACGCGTCGAGTACAACCCCGTCGACGCCGGACTCCCCGACGTGTACGCGGCGATCGAGGACGCCGGATTCGATCCGATTCGGGAGACGGATGTGGCCGGCGAGGAGCGCGACGAGCGCGACGGAGACACCGACGCTGGCGGTGACAGACGACAGAGTGCGGCCGAGCGGGAGCTCGCTCGCCAGCGACGCCTCGTGATCGGCGGTGGGATCCTCACGCTCCCGTTCTGGTACCTGATGGGTGGGATGTTCGGCCTGTACGAGGTCCCCGCGTCGGTCGCCGGTATCGGGCTCGGGTGGATAGAGTTCGCGGTCGCGACCGTCCTAATGGGGACGCTCGGTCGAGAGTTCCTTGCCGGCGCGTGGCGGGCATGGTCGAACGCCCGCGATGTCAACATGGACACGCTGGTCGCGATCGGTACGTCTGCCGGCTACCTGTTCAGTACGGCTGTCCTCGTCGGTCCGATCGTGGGCTATCCGCTCGTCGGCGACTTCTACTTCGAAGCGGTCGCGTTCATCCTCTGGTTCATTACCGTGGGTAACTGGCTGGAAGCACGCTCGAAGGCTCGCGCGAGCGACGCGCTCCGTGAACTCCTCCGACTGAGCGCCGACGAGGCAACGCTCGTCGACGACGAGGGCACGGAACGGACGGTGTCGGTCGACGATATCGCCGTCGGCGACGTGATGAAGGTCCGGCCGGGCGAAAAGATTCCCACAGACGGCGTCGTCGTCGACGGTGAAAGCGCGGTCGACGAATCGATGCTGACCGGAGAGTCGGTCCCCGTCGAAAAGGCCCCCGGCGACGAGGTCGTCGGCGCGACGATCAACGAGAACGGTGTGTTACTCGTTGAGGCAACGAACGTCGGAAAAGACACGGCAATCCAGCAGATTGTCGAGCGGGTACGAGAGGCACAGTCCAGACAGCCGGACATCCAGCGGCTCGTGGACGAGGTGTCCGGTGTGTTCGTCCCGGTTGTCATCGCCAACGCCCTCCTGTGGGCCGCCGTCTGGGCGCTCTTCCCCGAGACCCTCGCAGCGTTCGTGAACTGGCTTCCCCTGTGGACGCCGGTTGGTGGCGGCCCAGTTGCCGGCGGCGTGAGCGTTCTGGAGTTCTCGACCGTCGTGTTCGCCTCCGCGGTCCTCATCGCGTGTCCCTGCGCGCTCGGGCTAGCAACCCCTGCGGCGACGATGGTCGGGTCCACCATCGCCGCGACCAACGGCGTCCTATTTAAAGGTGGAGACGTGCTGGAGCGTGTCCGCGATGTCGATGTCGTCGTGTTCGACAAGACGGGGACGCTTACACACGGCGAGATGGCGCTGACCGACGTGGTCCCGTTCGAGAACGGAGAGCCCGTTTCTGAGACGTCTCGCGGCGGACAACCGGGTCCAACCCCCGACGGCGGGGTTGCGGTCGGAAACGACGCCGACGCGACGGCGAGCGACTCGACAGTCGGATCCGTCACGGACACCGAGACGAGACTCCTCCGCGCGGCCGCGACCGCCGAGTCCGGGAGCGAGCATCCGCTCGGGAGGGCGATAGTTGCGGGCGCTCGCGACCGCGGGATCGACGTCGACGAGCCGGAGACGTTCGAGAACGTTCCCGGCCACGGAATCACGGCGACGACGACCGATCTGGGCGAGGTACTCGTTGGGAATCGGAAGCTGCTCCGCGAAAACGGGATCGACACCCAGACAGCCGAGGAGACGCTGGAGCGGCTCGAACGCGAGGGGAAAACAGCTATGCTCGTCGCTGCCAGCGGCGAGTTGCTCGGCGTGCTCGCGACCGCGGACACGGTTCGGGAGAGCGCTCGCGAGACGGTGAGCGAGCTACGCGAGCGAGGAATCGCGGTGTCGATGCTCACCGGCGACAACGAACGGACCGCCCGAGCGGTTGCGGAGGCGGTCGGAATCGACCCGGAGCGCGTGCGTGCGGAAGTGCTCCCAGAGGATAAGGCGGACGCGATCGACGCGATTCAGGCCGACGGGAGTCGGGCAGTGATGGTCGGTGACGGTGTCAACGACGCGCCCGCGCTCACGACCGCACACGTTGGGATCGCGATCGGTTCAGGCACCGACGTGGCGATCGAGTCCGCGGACGTGACACTGATGCGTGACGACCCACGAGACGTGTTGAAAGCACTCCGGATCTCGGAGGCGACGATAGCAAAGGTCAGACAGAACCTGTTTTGGGCGTTCGCGTACAACACCACCCTGATACCGATCGCCTCGCTCGGGCTGCTCAACCCCGCTCTCGCCGGGTTCGCAATGGCCGGCTCGTCGGTATCGGTGATGAGCAACAGTCTCGCGTTCCGTCGGTGGACGCCCGATGTCGACTACCGCTTCCTCCCACTCCGACCGCTTTATCGGTTATTCAACTGATCTGAATCGGCGCTACGCATTTGATTCCTCCAGTCCTCGGAGCACCGCCGCGCTCGTTCGTATCCCGTTCTCGAAGCAGTCCACGTCTAGGTGTTCGTTCGGCGAGTGGTTTCCTTGATCGTGGTTGGCATACGGGACGACGAGTATCGGCACGTTCGCGAGCGCGCTCACCTCTCGAAAGTACGCTGCCGGGAGGCTTCCACCAAGGACCGGTAGCTCCATGGGGGGCTCTTCCCACACGGATTCGAGCGCGTCGGTAATGACTTCCGCGATGGGGGTGTCGACTGGCGTCTTCATCGGCGGGAACGTACTCCGTTTGGTGACCACGAGGTTCGAGTCCACGGCCATCAGGTGGTCCCGGATTCGCTCGAAGACCGCGTCGGGATCCTGATACGGAACCAACCGACAGTCGAGTTTTGCGGACGCCTTGGCCGGGAGGACCGTCTTCGTTCCCTCTCCCTGATACCCTCCCGTGAGTCCGTTTATCGTCATTGTCGGCCGCGTTAGTAGCTGTTCGTAGTACGAACCGTCACCTGCGAGTCGCGGGAGATCCAGCTCTTTGCCGATTGTCTCACCGTCGTCTGGGATCGACGCCACCAGCTCGCGGTCTGCCGTTGTCACCTCAATCCCGTTGTGGAACCCGTCGACATCGATCTCATCACCTTCGTCGGCACGCATTGACGAGAGCGCGGAGACGAGTTCATTCGTCGCCGCAGGAACCGGACCGCCGAAGTTTCCGGAGTGGAGATCCGTGTTCGCGGTGCGGCACTCGACATCGAACGAAAGTACCCCACGATTTCCGTATATAAGCGTAGGTACACCCTCACGAACAGGTGCGGAATCGGTACCAGTGGCAGGGTCCGATTCGTCAATTTTCCGCCCCACCGCATGTCGCGGTCCGTCAGCAACGTACACAAGATCGACATCGGCGAGGGCAACTGGCTCGTCTGTGAGGTACTCACGGAGCCCTGCGCTACCGCTCTCTTCGCCGCCCTCAATCAGGAGCTTCACCCGAACATTCGGGACGGCGTCGGCCGCGCGAAGGGCATCAACAGCGAAGAGATGTGCCGCAAACTGGCCCTTGTTGTCGCCTGCCCCGCGGGCGTATATTGACCCGTTGCGTACTGTCGGCTTGAACGCTGGAGAGTCCCACTCATCCGGGGCCCCCGGAGGCTGGACATCGTAGTGACCGTAGAAGAGAATCGTCGGAATGTTGTTGGTTTCATCTGTTCTAGTAGGGTCAAACTCTCCGTACACCAGCGGGTACCGTTCCGTCTCGATCCGTTCCGCACGGAATCCGGCCGATTCCGCGGTGTCGACAACGAGACCTGCGGCAGCCTCCATTCCCTCTCCTGTTGTCGAGATGCTTGGCTGAGCAAGCAGATCGAACAGTTGGGAGCGGTACTCCGCAAGTCGGTCGTCAATTGTGGCCACAACCGAGTCTGTCGGGGTCATGGTGGCCACGACGCGGGGAGGTTTTCTTTTCCTTGCGGTCGCGGCAGATGCGTGTCTCCGACCACCCACTCGATGACGTGCTTTGACCGAAACCACAAGGAGACTCCGCTACCAACAGTCAAACATGGCAACCCTCCTCGTCGTTGGCGGTAGCGGGTTCATTGGTCGATCGATCTGCCGTATCGCGGTCCGTGAGGGCCATGAAGTTCGGAGCGTCTCCCGCAGCGGGCCTCCAGCAACTGACGCCCCGTGGACCGACGAGGTCTCGTGGACCAGTGCCGACCTGTTCCGCCCCGACGCGTGGCGCGATCGGCTCGACGGCGTGGACGCCGTCATTCACTCGGTCGGCATCATTTCGGAATCGGCGACGACCGGGGTCACCTTCGAGCGTGTCAACGGCGATAGCGCGATCCTCACCGCGCTCGAAGCCGAGCGTGCTGGTGTCGAAACGTACGTTCTCCTCTCCTCGGCGATGAAGCCACCAGGTGTCAGACACGCGTATCTGACCGCGAAACGACGGGCAGAGACCGCAATCGCTGATCTTGACCTCGACAACGTCACTCTCCGTCCCGGGCCGGTGTACGGCGCCGATCAACCGCACTTTCCGTCAGCTGTAAACGCGCTGTTTCGAGCAATCGCCTCGATACCGCCGATCGCCGATCGGTTAGGTGAGTCGCGGCCACTCCACGTCGACACCGTCGCGCGGGCGGCGTACCGAACTGCCCTCGACCCCGCCGAGTCGCTGCTCGATGTGGCGGATGTGCGGTCTGTGGGACGTTAGGCCGGAGCGAAAGGCCCTCTCGGTCGCCGACTCCCGAAACGTTAGTAGCGTTCTTCTCGTTGCTCTCGGTAGACCAATCGTGGGGAACGAGGACGCGCGCGTCGATATGACGACAGGGGCCATCTCCCCGAAACTGTTCAGCCTCGCATGGCCGCTCGTGCTTGGCAACCTGCTTCAGACGCTCTACAACCTCGCGGACATGTTCTGGGTCGGTCGGGTGAGTACCGAGGCGGTCGCCGCTGTCTCGCTTATGTTCCCGCTGTCGTGGCTGTTCGTCTCCACCGCGATGGGACTTACGGCGGCAACCATCGCGCTGGTGTCTCAGTACGTCGGCGCGGGCGAGGACCGTCGCGCGGACGAGGTCGTCGCCCAGACCGTGCTGCTCGCGACCGTGGTGTCGGTCATCCTCGCGCTCGTCGGGTTCGCAACGCGTCACTGGCTGCTCTACTGGATCGGTGCGCGCGGTGCGGTGTTCGTGGAGGCGCTCGCGTACATCGAGGTGATCTTCCTGACGCTCCCGCTCACGTTCCTCTTTTTCGCGTTTCGGTCATCGCTCCAAGGCGCGGGCGACACCAAGACCGCGATGTGGCTCGTCGCGATCTCCGCGGGGATCAACATCGTCATCGACCCGTTCTTTATCCTCGGCTGGGGTCCCGTCCCGGCGCTTGGGACACAGGGTGCGGCGGTCGCGACGCTCATCGCCCGACTCTTCGCAACCGGCATCGGGATCTGGATCCTGATACGCGGGAACTGGGGCGTGAAGCTGTACGTCCGTGACCTGAAGCCGAATCCGACGCTGCTCCGGAAGCTGATCGATATCGGCTATCCCTCGACGCTCGACGGCTGGGCGCGGTCGTTCGCGGCGGTCGCGATGGCCGCGCTCGTGGCTCGGTTCGGGCCGGCAGCGACGGCGGCGTACGGGATCGGTGTTCGCCTGATGTCCGTCTCGTGGTCAGTCGCGGGCGCAGTCGGACAGGCGACCGCGACCGGTGTCGGCCAAAACCTCGGTGCGAAGACCCCCGACCGAGCGGCGGCAGTCACACGTGCGGCTACCGTCGGAACGATGCTGCTACTGGCCGCCGCTGGCGGCGTTGTATGGCTGTTCCCGGCGACGGCGATGGGTGTTTTCGTCGACGATCCGGAGACGATTGCCGAAGGGGTCGTGTTCCTCCGCATCGTCGCGCTCTCGTGGGCCTTCTTCGGTGGTCTCATGGTCGTCCAAGGCGGATTCCGCGGCGCGGGCAACACCGGCATCGCGATGGTGCTCTCGATGCTCTCGCGGTGGGTAGTTCGGCTGCCGCTTGCCGGGCTGTTGGCGTTCGGTGCCGTAAGCGTCACGCTCGGCGGGTTCGATCTAGGGCCGGTTTCGGTTCCCGCCGTCGAGTTCGGATACACCGGGCTCGACTGGGGCGTGGAAGGACTCTGGTGGGCGTACACGACCGCCGCGGTCGTCTCGTTCGTCGTCGGGGTTGCGTGGTTTCTCCGAGGGACGTGGCGGGAGGGTGTGGTGGAGAAACAAGATGACGACGCGGACCAGGAATCGGTGGCGGCGACGACCGACGACTGAGTGCCCACGTATCATGACTGATACTCAAAGCGAGCGGTTTATATACCACTCTTGGAAGTTCAGCCTGTGACACAGAATCGCACTCGGACGTTGCGGTCGATGGACCACATGTCAGACGAGTACGTCTCACAAGCGGAGGGTCAGTAGATGGGGTTTTTCCGTGACTACTTGCTGTTACAGGCGTTGTTAGGGTCAAACAAGACTGCGATTGCTGCTCGCGATGAGGCTGGAACGCCAGTCTGTGGTGGCTGCCGAACCGAGGTGGCCGAGAACGCGACCACGTGTCCGAGTTGTACCGCGGACCTGTACACGAAGCGCGGACGGTTTGGTCGCCGCGTGTTCGGCTTCTTCGGGTTCGCGTTCCTGTTAATGGCGTTGCTGCCGGCGGGAGAGGGCCCCGGACTCGGAACGCTCGGATCCATCGTAGTCGTGCCGGTAGCGCTCCTGCTGTTGTACCTCTCTATCCAGTGGTATCGGAACAAGCCGGTGCGAGAACTCGACGTTCGCGGTACGCTTCCGTTCTGAGACGCCGTCTCCCTTTTATATACGCTGAGCGGGCCACGCCACGTGGTTATTTAAGAAGAGGGGCTACTCTCCCACATCCTTATCCCGGCGCTCGACCCAGATCTGGTCATGATATCGACCGATCGGATGGCGGCCGTCGACGCCAATGCGGCGGCGCTCGGCGTCCCACGGAAGCAGTTGATGGAGTCGTCCGGCAACGCCGTTGCCAGTGCGGTCCGGAACGTCGCGGAACCGGGTGCGTCGATCGCGCTCGTGTGTGGACGCGGGAACAACGGCGGAGACGCCTTCGTCTCAGCCCGGTTCCTCTCTGCGTACGACGTGCGCGTTCACCTGCTTGGGCGTCCCGAGTCGATCACAACCGACATCGCCCGCGAGAACTGGGAGGCGCTCGGCGAAGCCGAGATTCCGACCGAGACGGTCGCTGATTCCGCGAACCTCGATCTCGGAACGCCGGATGTCGTCGTCGACGCCATGCTCGGTACCGGGATCACCGGCGCGCTCCGCGAGCCGGAACGAACCGCCGCGACACGCATCAACGAAGTCCGCGAGGCGGGGGCGACGGTGATCGCCGTGGACGTACCATCTGGGGTCGACGCCGACACCGGGAACCCCACGGGCGGCGAAGGGGCACTCGCCGTCGACGCCGACCGGGTAGTGACGTTCCACGAGGTAAAACCGGGGCTAGAGCGTCTGTCAGCCACAGTAACCGTCGCCGACATCGGGATCCCAGAGGCCGCAGAGCGGTTCACCGGCCCCGGAGACCTACGTACACTCACTCGCGAGTCGGACTCGCACAAAGGCGAGAACGGAGAGGTACTGGTCGTCGGCGGCGGCCCTTACGCCGGCGCGCCGACGCTCTCGGCTCGGGCGGCGCTTCGAGCCGGTGCGGACCTCGTTCGCGTCGCCTGCCCGGCCGCGATCGCTCGGACCGTTCAGGGGTTCTCGGAGAGCCTTATCGTCCGCGGGTTCCCCGGGGAAACGCTCGCCCCGGCACATCTTGACGAGATCCGTGAGCTTGCGGCCGGCCACGATACCGTCGTGCTCGGGCCGGGTCTCGGCGACAGGGAGGCGACGCTCGCGTTCGTCCGTGAGTTCCTCGCTACACACGAGGGACAAGTTGTCGTCGATGCCGATGCGCTCAGAGCGGTCCCCAACGTCGAAACGGCAGCAGAGCTGGTGTGTACGCCGCATCAGGGTGAGTTGACAGCGATGGGTGGTGAAACCGCCGCCGACCCCGAGACGCGCGCCGCGCTCGTGAGCGAATTCGCCGCCGATTTGGGCCACACGCTGCTCGTGAAGGGGGCAGTCGATATCATCGCGAGTCCCGATGGGGAGGTACGGCTGAACCGTACCGGTAACCCCGGGATGACTGTCGGGGGTACCGGCGACGTACTCGCAGGAACAGTCGGTGCGCTTGCGGCGACGACTAACCCGTTCGAGGCGACCGCCATCGGCGCGTACGCCAACGGACTTGCGGGCGACGCGGCCGCAGAGACCCACGGAGACGGTCTCGTGGCGACGGATTTAATCGATCAGCTCCCGCAGGCATTGTACAATGAGTGAGAAGCCCTCCGAAGAGCGTCTGACGCACACGACCGCCGACGGCGACGTTCAAATGGTCGATGTCGGGTCGAAACCCGACACGAAGCGTCGGGCAGTCGCCCGCGGTGAGATCCGGCTAACGCCGTCGACGGTCGCCGCGGTCGAGTCCGACTCGGTTGGGAAGGGAGACGTGCTCGCCACCGCGCGGATCGGCGCGATCGATGCGGTGAAACACACGTGGGAGACGATCCCGATGTGTCATCAAATCCCGATCACGAACGTCGACACCGAGTTCGTCGTCACCGAGGATCGGATCGAACTGACGGTCGCCGTCGAGACGACCGGGAAGACCGGCTGTGAGATGGAGGCGCTACAGGGTGTGACGACCGGACTCAACGTCGTTTGGGATATGGTAAAAGCCGCCGAAAAGGACGCCGACGGTGGCTATCCGGACACCCGAATCACCGACGTGGAGGTCGTCGAGAAGCGAAAGGAACGGCCCGGGGGAACGTAGCGAATGGGGGACACAACTGATCGGTCCCCGCTCGTTGATCTTGGCTTGGTAGCGGCGCTTCTGTTCGGCGGTGCTGCGGGCGTCGCAGTTGGCGGCTGGGTGCTCGCGCTTCCATTCGGCGGTACCGACAGCTCGCCGCTCGCGATCTATCTCGAACTTGCTGGACCGGCGTCTCTGGTGTGGCTCGTCGTCGCGATCGTCGCACTCCTTCGCGGGCGCGCTCTCAGTTAGGTGGAGCCAGCCGGTGCCAGCTCCGCTGCCTTCGACCGCGCCCGGGCGACGATCGACGGCTTGGCCTCGAAGGCGACGGTGACCTGTTCGTCGACGTACGTCTCTTCCTCGACGTGTGCGTGGTCGTAGATCCACGAGACAAGACTCATCGCCTCGTCGGAGACGGGGACCATCAGCCGTTCTCGCTCCCAGTCGGGGAGTTCGGCCTCGACCCGGTCGCGAAGCTCGGCGACACCGGCACCCGTTCGCGCCGAGACGGCGACCGGCTCGGGTGCGAGTCCCGAGAGCGCGGCCTGTTTGTCTGCCAGCTCGCCGGGCGCGAGCCGATCGATCTTGTTGAACACGGTAACGACCGGTGCCTCGTTGCGTTCGTAGAGCGTGTCGTGGCTCGTAACGAGCTTCTCGCGCATCTCCTCGACCGACTCGCTCGCGTCCACGACGAGCAACACGAGGTCCGCGCGGTAGACGGAATCAAGCGTCGACTCAAACGACTCGACGAGCCAGTGTGGCAGGTCCGCGATGAATCCAACGGTGTCGGTGAGCAACACGTCGCGTTTCTCCATCTCCGCGCGCCGGGTGGTGGTGCCGAGCGTCGTGAACAGCATGTCCTGTGACTCAGCGGTCGCGTCCAGATCCGGATGTCGTTCCTCGTTTTCGTCGATGTCGAGTTCGGCTGCCAGCTGACGCATCAACGTCGACTTACCCGCGTTGGTGTACCCCGCGAGTGCGACGAGGTCGAACCCGGACTCTCGCCGTTGTTCGCGGCGAGCCCGCTCTTTGTCCGCGATCGACTCGAGTTCGTCGCGGATCTCCGAGATCCGCCGTTTGATGTCGCGCTCGACGCTTTCGTCGTACTCACCGAGCCCCATGAACCCGGGGCGCTCGTCGCGTTTCGCGAGACTCGCCTTCGCCTCGGCCCTCGGAAGCTCGTACCGAAGCTCCGCGAGTTCGACCTGTAGCTGTGCCTTCCGGGTGTTCGCACGCTGGCCGAATATTTCAAGGATAAGGGTGAACCGGTCGATCACCTCAACACCCTCCGGAAGCTCGCCGCCGATATTGAACGTCTGGTACGGCCCAACGTCGTTGTCGATGATCACGGCCTCCGCTCCGGTTCGCCGGATGAGATCCCGCAGCTCCGCAACTTTCCCTTCCCCGAACATGAACGCGGCGTCCTCGGTTCGCGTCTGTGTCAGGCTCGCGACGACCTCGTAGCCTGCGGCCCGCGCAAGCTGGGTGATCTCGGTCAGATCGGCTGTCCCGGAATCAACCCGCTTGGCGACGACCGCGGTGTGGCCGTCAGCGTCGATGACGGAGGGGTCGACTGCGGAGGAGTCAACGCGCGGCTCTTCGTCGACCGAGCCGCCGATTGTGGCCTCGATCGAGTCGTCCGTCGGTCCGTCGATCGCGTCGTCTTGTCCGGTCATAACAGGAGTTCCCGGGCAGCGTACGCGGCATGGTGTGCGGCCTGCACTGTTTCGCGCTCCCCTATGCTCTCAACGTATTTAAACTCGGGTTGGAAGCTCAGACCGACGACATCAGCGGGCTCCTCGTAGAACTCGCCGCCCTCGGCAACGATCGGACACGACGGCGGCTCCGGGAGGTTACCGACCGCCTCGACGGTGAGCGCGACGGTTGCCTCCAGCGTCGGACCCTCTCGGACGCGGGCGAACCCGATTCCCTCCACGGAGCGGATCCGCGTCGAATCGATCGTCGCGTGGACCGCGGCCGCGACCATCAGATACTCGCCGTTCTCCTCGTGGCGGCCGCTGATGTCTACGCCGACAGCTTCAGGGACGGGCGTCCGTCACCTCGTTCGGATACGTTCGAACCATACCAACCGTTCGTTGCTTCTCGACTTTAATCGTCCGCCGAACCGACGGGGTCGTCGGGCTGACGTTCTGCGTCCCTCGCGTCCGAGGCTCCCGTTCGGTACTCGTTCAGCGACGACTCCCGCTCGGGAGGGTCGTCGCCGGCACTCGGAAGCAACACGGACACGACCGTTCCGTCGTCCGCATCGTGAAACTCGATGTCGCCGTCGACCTCGCGGACGATCCACGTCACGAGCCAAAGGCCGACGCCGCTCCCGTGCTCCAGCGGAGTCTCTCTGCCTCGACGGATTGGCTCCATCTCGTGGGACGGTATTCCCGGTCCGTCGTCCCGAACCTCGATCTCGACGTATCGGCCGTCAATCCCACCGTCCGTCATCACCGACACCCGCACGGTCGGTGTGGCCGAGTCGTTGTGAACAATCGCGTTTGTCACCAGTTCGTCGATAGCCGTGACGACCGCTGGACCGGCGGCAACCCGTGCTTCCTCGGGGGTATCGAGGGTTACGACGGCATCCGGGTGCGCCTGTCGTTTGTCCTCAATGAGGACCGCTATCTCCGTTGTGAGATCTGTCGAACCGTACGTCGCGAGTCCTGCCTGATCCGCGAGCCGGGTCGCCTTCTCGCTCCGTTCGATCATCGTCTCCACGGTGGACGCGATCACGTCGATGTGGTCAGTTGCCTGCTCGTTTGTCGAGATATCCTCAAGGAGCGTTACGTTCCCCTGGACGACGTTCAATTCGTTGCGAACGTTGTGTCGTAACAGGCGGTTTAATACGTCGAGCTGCTGTTCTCGCTGTCGTCTCTCGGTCACGTCTCGTAGGCTGATGAGCCGCCCGGCGACGGCGCCGAACCCGCGTTCCATCGTCGAGACCCGTACGTCGTAGTGCCGGAACGCGTTGTCCGCGCGCATCTCTAACTCGGTTCGGAACTCCGCTTGACCGCCCGTGGGCTCGGATCCGATCGCGTCGGCTACCCGTGGATGTACCTCCGAGAGCGGTCTTCCGACATCGCCTTCGATCGTCCCGCCGACGAGCGTTTCGGCGGCACGGTTCCTGTCAACCACCCGATCTCGTTGGTCGATGACGATCACCGCGTCCGCCATTCGGTCGACGAGTTCGCTACGAGCCACCTCGCGCGCGACCGGTGCCACACCGAGGAACCGATGGTTAGAGATGACTGCGAGCAGAATAGCCCCGGTCACTGCGAACGCGACGATTGTGGGATCTAGCCCGCTCGGGCCGGCCCCGGAGAGGTACACCGCGTTTCCGATCCACGGAATGACCGCGGCCGTCAGCAACCCTACCGACTGGCCACGGTAGAGATTGTCCGAGAGGAGGACGAACAGAAGCAACGAGCCGGTACCGACCGCCAGCAGGACGTACGAGTACACGAGATGAACCCAGAACGCTGGACCCAGCGTGCTTTCCAGCGCGCTGAACGGCCCGTACGATATCAGCCCAATCGACGACCGGAACAGACCGTGTGATCCGTTGGTCCATACGGCCACCAGCACCGCGATAGGCTCGACCGTGAGCGCGGCGAGGACCGGGCGGGAAAGCCACACGTCACGCCCAGTGTACGAGAGTCCGAACACCAGCCACGCGGCAGGCACGACGACGATACCCACGTACTGAACATTTACCCAGAACACCGTCGCATCGACCCCAGAGCTCCACAGCTCGGCGATTTTGGCGATGCCCCACACGGAGATTGCGGCCATGAGGACCACGAGCGCAAGGGCCCCCGCAACGCTCCGGTTGCGCCAAGCGAGCACTGCGATCACCGACGCGACCACTACGGCCCCGACGAGGAAGGCCACGTATCCGAGCAGGTGGACGATCATCGGTGAACGACCTAACGGATCGGTAGATATTCCAGCACTTGTTAAGTGTTCCTCGTGTTCGTTCTTTTTGTCGTTACGATGTCTCCGGCCACGAACTCTCGGGCCGCGCGGATACCGCTCCGAGAGTTTTAAGACGTCCTCGAAGTATCAGCGATACGATGACCGACGCCGACGTGTATTACGTTATCAGCGACCTCCACATCGGCGGGGATGAACAGCTCGAAGAGGTGGAGTTCCTCAACGAGCTACTGGAGTTTCTGGAACGGCTGGAACACACCGACGAGAACGCAGAGCTCGTGATCAACGGCGACGCATTCGGCCTCTGGGAGTTCACAGGGGTCGAGGGCATGGAGAAGTTCGACGAGTTGGAGTCGTCGTATCCGGAGCTGTTCGAAGCGTTCCGTCGAACCGGCGAGAACATCACGGTTACACTCCTTCCCGGAAACCACGACCACGAACTCGCCGCCTACGATGCGTACGTCGAGCGGTTTGCCGAGTATAACGTACACCTCGTTCAAAACGAGTCGATAACGCGCCGAGTCGGTGACCGTGCGGTCCATTTCGAACACGGCCATCAGCGTGATCCGAACAATCGGATCGAGGATTGGGGGAACGAACACGCTACACCCCTCGGCTACTATTACAACACGCTCGTCACAAGTCGTGCGGGGCGGCTCTCGGACCGCGGCCGATACAACTGGTTAAAAGACGTTCAAGCCGTCACCCCGACTGAACGGATGCCCGTGTGGCTCTTCTCGAAGTACTTTTATCGAGAGATGAACCCCATTCTGCGGTACGCCCTAGTTCCGTTCCTGCTGTTGTTCAATATCAGCGTCGTCCTCGCGTTGTTGGCGGGTCTCGACATCGCCGGAATCTGGTCGATGCCGGTCGACCGCACGACGGCGTTCCTCGGACAGTTCGGCACTGCGGGCACTGCCGTCTGGTTTCTGCTAGCGATCAACGTCGTCGTTACCGCGCTGCTGTTGCTGGTCGCGATTCCGCTGTACTTCATCAGACGGGACTTCCGGCGGACAATAGACCGCTTCGGCGTGTTCGAGACGGCCTTAACCGTCGACGCCGAGGGCCCCTACGAGTCGGCCGCTCGCGAAACGTTCGAGGAGAACCCAGAGACGGCCGTCTTCTGCTACGGTCACACTCACCGGCCGACAGTGCGAGAGTTGGACGGCGGTGTACTCGTCAACACCGGCACGTGGCTCAAGCGACTCCACCGCCGTGATGGGATCATCGGCCTGTTACCGCCGGTGTTTTATCCGACCTATCAACTCGGGACAGTCAGGATCGCCGACGAACCGGAGGGAATTTCGGTCGAGTACCGGACCGTCGGAAAACCGAGCCCCGCCACGGAGGAATTAACCCTCACCGAACGCCTGTTCACCGTCGGTCGGGAGCCGGAATTGGATATTCCAGAACGAACCGTTATCGACGATGGCGGAGAGACGCCAGAGACGACACACGCCGACGATGTTGTCGACGGCGGAGAGTCGGTTGAGAACTGACACCGCCCCGACCGGTCGTCGTGTGGTGCTGTTGTGTCCCCTGTGTCAACGTGCCAGCGGCATGTTGTAGCTCGTCTCTTCTTCCATCACTAGTTCCCACGTGGCCTCACACTCACAGGACACCTGCTCGAAGACGCTCGGGTCCTGTCGCTTGTCGAAGTCCTTGATCGCGGTTT
>CAYRWH010000027.1:0-14578 GCA_964427935.1 uncultured Halobellus sp.
CGTCGATGATGTTCGACTTGCCGGAGCCGTTCGGCCCCGTGACGACGGTGAAGTCCTCATAAAAGGGGATCCTCGTCGTCCGCCCGAAACTCTTGAACCCGTCCAAAACGACTTCCGTAATGTGCATGTGGCGGTGAGCCGCGTTACGCGACGATGATATCGTTGTCGTCGGACTCGTCGCCGTCCGTCTCGTCACCCTCGCTCTCCGACGGAGCGGCATCGGCGTCTGGCATCGTTGCGCTTTCTTCAGGGACGACGATGTCGTCGGCGTCCCCACCCGAGGCTGACTCATCGGTACTCTCGTCCGACGACGCCGTTCGCTCGACAACCTCGACGTGGTCATCTGAGTGTGTTCGCCGCTCGCCGCCGCTTTGGTCCTCGCTGGCGGTGTCCGACACGTCGTCCGACGGCTCCGCATCGCCGTCGTTCACGGCGGCTTGGTCCGTCTCGACCGACACCGCTTGTGCGTCTTCGACCTGTCGGACGCGCTCTTTCATCTCGACGAGCTCCTCGGTGAGCCCGTTGACCGCCGCCTGTAGCTCCGCGACCTGTCGTTCGAGGTCCTCGACGCGGTTGCTCATGTACTCACCTATGCCCGCGCGGGCCGTATAAATCTGCGTCAGACACATGTGTGATCAAACCACATAGTTGCGTTCGCGGTCGGCAGGGTCACAGAGCTGACGACCGTGGGAACCGCCCGGAGCCCCGGTCAGACAACGCTCGCGTCAGTCAGTTGTCAGACACTGAGAAAAATACTTGTACCCGCCACAGAAATCGGTAGTCGATGAGTAAGATCACGTTCCGGGCCGACGACGACCTCGTCGAGCGGCTGGAATCGTGTGACGCCTCGAAAAGCGAGGTGATGCGTGAAGCGCTTCGTGCCCACCTCGATACTGTCGACGACGGTCCGTCGGACGGGAGCGTCGACGCCGCGCTCGCCGACCGCGTCGACGATCTCATCGCCGAGCGCCTCGACGCGGCACTTGACGAACGACTCGGAACGGCTCGTCCGGAACCTGCAAACGCGTATACACCGTCAGGACCCGGTGAGATCAACGTAAACGTCACTCTCGACGCACCGAACGCCGAGGAGTCCGACGCGCGTGTAACACGTGAGACGATGCCGGACGACGAGCCCGATTCGCGTAAGACGCGCACGGACCGCCCGATGCAAACGACCGAAAACGTTTGCGGCGGATGTGGCGAAAACGTGCCCGAGGACCACGTTTACTGCCCGAACTGCGGTGAGAAGCAGTCGCACAGAGCGTTCTGTGAGTGCGGCGACGAGGTCAGAACGGACTGGGCGTTCTGTCCCGGTTGTGGCCGTCGAACCCCCGCAGCGGACGTTTTGAAGGACAGATAAGTGGCGTAAACAGGCTCGAAACGGTGGTTTACGGCACTTTCACACGTTTGTCTTACACTCGCCGTTAGTTTTATAACCATAGCCTCGGTGACTACAACCGCGTAAGACGGTCGTCTTACAGCCGGCGCCCGTCGGCGGGGATGTCCTCGTCGTCGGGCGATTCGACGCTGTAAGACGCGCGACATGGGGTCGCGCCGTCTTACCGGGGGAATACACAAAATGGAGCGTGTGACACTACGGATCCCGAAACAGCAGATCGACGAGGTCGAACAGATGGTCGAGACGGGGGAGTTCCCGAACCGGAGCGAAGCGATCCGGTCGGCCGTCCGCGACATGTTGAACGAACAGGACGGCGAGCGCGAAGAGCGCGGCCGCAACCGCAGCTGGGCCAAGGTGTAGATCAATGCAGGATCTCGTTCAAGACGCCCTCGACAACGCGGAAGCGGAGAAGCGCGACATGGACGTCGACATGGACGACGACGAGTTCGGGGACCCCCGAATCGTCATCGTCGGTGCCGGCGGGGCCGGGAACAACACGGTCAACCGACTGTACAACATCGGTGTCGACGGCGCGGACACCGTCGCGATCAACACGGACAAACAGCACCTCAAGATGGTCGAGGCCGACACCAAGATCCTCGTGGGCAAGTCGCTCACCCAGGGGCTCGGTGCCGGTGGCGACCCCAAGATGGGCGAGCGCGCGACCGAGATGGCGCAGGGAACCATCAAGGAAGTGCTCGGTGACGCCGACCTCGTCTTCGTCACCGCAGGGATGGGCGGCGGAACCGGAACCGGCGCAGCGCCCGTCGTCTCGAAGATTGCCAAGGAGCAGGGAGCTATCGTCGTTGGGATGGTCTCGACGCCATTCAACGTCGAGCGCGCCCGCACGGTGAAAGCCGAGGAAGGGCTAGAGAGCCTCCGCAACGAGGCCGACTCGATCATTGTCCTCGATAACAACCGGCTGCTCGACTACGTCCCGAACCTGCCGATCGGCAAGGCGTTCTCCGTGATGGACCAGATCATCGCGGAGACGGTGAAGGGGATCTCCGAAACGATCACCCAGCCGAGCCTCATCAACCTCGACTACGCCGACATGTCCACCATCATGAATCAGGGTGGCGTGGCGGTCATGCTCGTCGGCGAGACGCAGGACAAGAACAAGACCCAGGAGGTGGTCAACGACGCGATGAACCACCCGCTTCTCGACGTCGACTACCGCGGTGCCTCGGGTGGGCTCGTCCACATTACTGGCGGGCCGGACCTCACGCTGAAAGAGGCCGAAGGGATCGCCAACAACATCACCGAGCGTTTGGAGGCAAGCGCCAACGTCATCTGGGGCGCACGTATTCAGGACGAGTACAAGGGGAAGGTGCGTGTCATGGCGATCATGACGGGCGTACAGAGCGCACAGGTGCTCGGCCCCTCAACACAGAAGCAGGCCGATAAGTCCCGTGCCGCGGTGAACGCCGATGACCTCGGCGACTCCCGTTCGCGAGCCGCAGAGGCCGGGTC
The DNA here is from genome assembly GCA_964427935.1 of uncultured Halobellus sp. Taxonomy (GTDB): domain Archaea; phylum Halobacteriota; class Halobacteria; order Halobacteriales; family Haloferacaceae; genus Halorubrum. Next base: position 2,876 of record CAYRWH010000027.1, read on the forward strand.
GGAGGTTCAAGGATCTGGCGGTGCCGACCGTGCCGCGTGGGAGTCCGACGGCGGTACCGAACCCGTCGAGAAGAACAACGGTCTCGACGTCATTCGGTAGTCCTGCCGGCGTTTACATCGGCCTTTGGTCGCGTGTTGGGGCGTTCGACCGTGCGGTCGGCTGCGGAGCGACACGAGATTTTAATATCGAAACTCTCGTACAGCTAATGTCGTGTGTCATCGATGGACAGGAACGCGAGAGTGGATCTCGAGTAGTAACCGTACGTCGTGTTCGGCGGACCACCGATGACGGACCGGGCGCTGTATTTTACCGCGCCGGAAACGGTCGAACGCCGGTCCGTTGCGGTCGGCCCCCCTGACGACGACGAACTCCTCGTCGAGACGGAAATATCCGCGATCAGCGCAGGAACCGAGCTGTTAGTGTATCGCGACGAAACGCCCTCCGGTGTTGTCGTCGACGAGACGATCGACGGGCTCGACGGAGAGTTTGAGTATCCGCTCAAATACGGATACGCGGCAAGTGGCCTCGTAACAGAAACTGGGGACACTGTCGACTCCGCGTGGGTCGGTCGGACGGTGTTCGGGTTCGTCCCGCATCAGACCCGGTTCTGTGCCGCCCCGGAATCCGTCGTTGCGCTACCGGACGGAATGTCTTCCGAGACAGGGGCATTGCTTCCATCGGTCGAGACGGCAACGAACATCGTTCTTGACGCCGCTCCTCGGCTGGGCGAGCGCGTTGTCGTCCTCGGGGCGGGGACTATCGGACTGTGCGTGACTGAGGTACTGTCGTCGTTCCCGCTTGACGACCTCGTCGTCGTCGATCCGATCGATCATCGGCGTGAACTCGCCCGAGAGATGGGAGCCCACCGGACTGAAAGGCCAGAAACCGTCACCGAAGCGACCGATGACGCCGATCTCGTCGTCGAGCTCTCCGGACAGCCGTCGGCGCTCGACGACGCGATCGATGTTGTCGGCTACGACGGCCGGATCGTCGTCGGCTCGTGGTACGGATCAAAACGCGCGGCAATCGATCTCGGCGGACGGTTCCATCGGGATCGGATCGACATCGTTTCCAGTCAGGTGAGCACGATTGCCCCCGAGCTTCGCGGCCGGTGGGATCGTGAGCGGCGGACCGACGCTGCGCTTGACCGTCTGACACGGATCGATGCCGACGCGCTCGTCACTGACCGTGTTCCGTTCGAGCGCGCCGCCGAGGCGTACGAACTGTTAGACGAGAGCCCCGAATCAACGGTTCAGGTGGTGTTGGAGTACTGATGTGGTTCCGCCGGTGCGTCCGCAACCGCGTACGCGATGTCTCGATGCGGGCGACAGGTATCACCCTCCTGCTCGTGGTGCTGGTCGTTGCGTCATCGGTTCCGCTCTGGCGCATCCGCGCGGCTGCGGCACGGGTGTCTGACCGCGCTCCAGACCGTCTCATTCCGTATCCGCTTTCCGTGTTGCCGCCGCCGGACCGGGAATACGCCGGGGTGTGGTCGGTTTCCCCTGAGACGGCGCGGAAGCGACTGACGAACGAGTACGGGTTCAGCCAGCAGCTTCGGGCGTATCTCCACGCGTACGAACGCGGCGGCGAAACCGTGTACGAGGCCGCGAGCTGTGCGTATCGCCCGAACGGGTTCACGAGCGAGTGGCAGCTTCACGTCCGGCTGTTTCCGACGCCTGACGGTCAAACCGATGTCTGGTGTCACTGGGAGCGAAACCCGAACGTCTCCCCACTTGCGCATCTCAGACAGGACGGCTACGACCCCGCGGAGGGAATCCGCCGGCTGCGCGAACTCGTTTCGGAGCCGATCCGAATGGACGGACCAATCGCTGAGCGGATCGACGAGGAGTGACAGCGGCTCGACTCGAAACAAAATGACGGCTCGGATCCGAGCCGTAGCGACGACACACGCTTGTCCGAGTCACTCCTCCACGCGGCTGGTCCGGTTACAGTTCTGGGCGGAGACGAGCGAGAATATCGAGGTGGTGTGCGACCATCCCGAACTCCTCGTTTGCCAGCTGCGTTCGACGGGTTGAGACCCATTCCTCGCGGACCGACGGGTCCAGATCAGCCGGAGCGTAGTCGGCGAGCGCGCCGTCGATCGTCTCAAGTAGGTGTTCGAGGAACGCCGCCTCTCCAGCCGGGTACGTGCCGGTCCACGCCCCGACGACCCAGTCGCAGCCACCGGTCGCTGTTACATTATATTCGTGTTCCGATGCCTGCTCGATGACATCTCGTGCTGCTCGACTGCTTCCGGGCAACTCACGTATCTCGTCCATGTGTCGGTGGTAGAGACGTTCGATCCGGTCGTCGTCGGGGTGAGCCGGCGAGAAGTGGGTTGCCCCATCGAAGGTACACGGGGCGTAAAGCATCCCACCAGGCCGGAGAACATCGTGAAGCGAAGAGAGGAGACGAGCCGGATCGATGATGTCGAGAAACGCCGCGGCGATCACAGCGTCGGCGTCGTCCCTGACCGTCCGAGCATCCGCGCACTCGACGGTGATTTTGAAGCGCGTGTCGCCCTGCTCGGCTATCAGTGTCTCGTCGTCGACCGTCGTGGCGTAGCCCGCCGCTGAGAGCCACTCCGGAACACGCTCGCGGGCGGCCGACACACAGGCGTCGTCGACATCGACGGCGCGGTACGAGATGGTCCCGGTGAGCTGTTCCCAGTCTGCGAGACGGGCGATCATCGAGCCGACGCCGGCACCGAGTTCGACGATCCGGATGGGCCGATCGACCCCGGACGCGCGACTCTCCAGTCCCGAGACAAACTGATCCCACACCCGGCGGTTCAGCGCTCGATCGTCCACGGTTCGTTTGGCGGTGAGGTACGGAACGAGGTCGCTCACTCGTTGCCACCTCCGGTACCGTCCGTGGCCCGTCTCGGTCGGACCGCTCTCGACACATCTGTCGTGCTATGGTGCGCGCCCGTGGCCGCGGTTCGTTGGGGGTCGGTCTGCTCGTCGCCGACAAGCGAGCGGAGCCACGCACGGATCCGGTCGGTCGTCTCCGCCCAGTCGGGATGCGCCTCGGCGGTGTGAAGCGCCGCGACACCGAGGGCAGCGAGCTGGTCGCGGTCAGCCGCGAGGCGTTCCAGCCGCTCGGCGATCGATCGGTGATCCTCGGGGTCGACGAGGAATCCGTTCGTTCCGTCACGGAGGAACTCGTCGGTCCCCCCGACGGATCCGGCTATCGGTACCGTCCCGTGTTCCATCGCCTCCAGATGGACCATGCCGAACGCCTCGTACCGGGCTGGGACACAACAGACGTGGCTCTCCGCCATCGTCGACGCGAGCGCGTCGTCGGAGAGCTCGCCGGCGAACTCAACGCGGTCGTCGAGTCCGAGCCGTTCAGTCCGCGTCCGGAGTCGGTCGGCGTACGACGGGGCAGCGTCCAAGCTCCCGACGACTGTTGCCCGCCAGTCGACGCCGGCTTCCGTCGATCGATCGAGTCGCGAGAGCGCGTCGATGAGCGTCTCAAGATTCTTTCGTGGAACGACGTTACCCACGAAAACAACGCGTAATGGGCCTCGCCGCGCCCGCGCCCGAACCCGTTCGACGGTCGTTGCTGGCCCTTCCATGCGTCCTGCCGGGGGGGCGACGACTGATAGGTCGGTCGCGGTCGACGGAGCAATCTGTGCCACGCGGTTCTGCGTGAACCGGCTCGTCGTGATCGTCGCGTCGACGGATCCGAAGAAACGCCGCTCGAACGGTTGTATCAGTGGCGCGTACCGCTCAGTCGGATCATCGGAGCGGACGTGGTGGACGAGACCAACTACCACGTCAGGTTCCGTTAGTTGGCGGTTATGCCGCCAGACGGACGGGTGACAGAGCCCATCCTCAATGAGCACATCGACGTCACGGTTCAGCCGTTCTCGAACGCGAGGGTCGAGCGTGTCGGCGAGTCCCCGGCCGTAGCTCCGCCACGGAAGGGAGATCACGTCTACCGAGTCACCACGTTCACGGAGTCTGGAAACGACCTCTCTATCGTATCGGAACCCCCCAGAGGTAGCGTTGATGTCACCGTATACGACGAGACATATCTCCATCGGTGGTCCGTCATCCACGGCTTCAGAACCGTCGCTAGCAACGGTTCTCGCGCGGGCGATACTCGGACCAGTGTCCTCCTCGCGCGGGTCGCCGGTCTGGGATGAGCCGGTAGTCAACGATGCGACATCGTCCTCAGATGAGCCGGTTCCAGTCGATGGCGGTAGGGATGGCACGGTTAGATCGCTCGTTTGTGGACGACCTCGGCAACCTCGTCCTCACGGACACGGACGGCGAGTTCCGTTGCGGTTTCCGGATCTAGTCGGTCGAGCAGCTGATCGCCGACGTGTTTCGCCAGCCGCTCCGCGCTCGGGTTCAGCCCGTCAAACGCGGACATATCGTTGAGCGTTCGGTCGCGAACCTCGCCGACCACTGCTTCGAGCGCGGCGATGACGGCGTCGATATCGACGAGGTAGCCGTACTCGTTGAGTTCTGGACCGTGGAACGATGCTTCGATGTCGAATCGATGCGAGTGGAGGGTTCCTTCGGGGCCCGGGTTCGGAACAGTGAGGTAGTGCTGTGCGATACAGGCGCGGGAGACGGACACCGAGTACATACGTCATCGTTGCCCCGTAGACGCTTAGTTTCGTTCCCCCCGGAAACGCGTGTTACTCGCCGAACTCCTCGGCGTATCGTTCCCGGAACCCCTCGTACGCCTCCGGTTGAACGTCGACACAGACGTATCTCGCGTCGTCACCGAACACCCTCCGTGCCGCAAGGGCGGCGGGAGCAGTCCCCGCACACGGCACGAGTAGAAGTTCTCCTTCGTCAACGAGACCGTCGATCCACGCCTCGTACGGACCGATCGGTTTCGCCCGACCGCCTCGTCCGTAGGTCCGCTCGGGCCACCTCGCCACCTGTCGTGCGGAGACATCCGTCCGGCGATCGGTCGGCCCATCGTGGGCGAACAACACCGTGTACCCGCCGGTCGTGAGGTGGTCGCCGTGGGTCCCGCGGTCCGGCGCTCCGTCTTCCGTCAGATACGTTACCCCCCCGAGCTTTCGGAAGCCGCCGCGGTCAGGGCTCGCGGCAGCGTCTCCCCACTCCGTGCGGAGGTACTCGACAAACCGGGGGAACAGCCAATCGTCGGCGTCGGCGACGAGCCACCCGCCATCGACGAGCGCATCGCGTGCCGCGTCGATGATCTCCGCGGTGGTGAGCGTCTCGTCGACATCGCCGTCGGCGGCGTGGTGTTCGTCGAAGGGATGAAGATCGTACGCGAGTCCGTCCTGTTGGACGCGTCCCGGCCGCGCCCACGCGTCGTCGAGAAAGACGGCCGCAGCTTCGTCTCGGTACTCGGCGAGCACCTCAACCGCGTCGCCTACGACGTACACCTCGCCGTCATCAATCTCGTGTCGAACCGCGTCATCGGGAAGTCCCATCGGACAGCGTCGATCAGACTGCTATTCGCATCAACCTTCCGTTGGTGCCGTCCGTCCGGCGAACGGCTACGGGAGAGGGCGATCGAATCGTCTGCGCCACGCGACACCAGCTTAGCTGACTCGTCCGGACACCGTCAGCCAGTCCCAAGTGAAGTGTGCTAACACGGGGACCGAAACGAGCCACGCAACCGACCGTGAGACCGTCGGCCCGGGCACTGGAAGCAGCGCGAGGAAGACGGTCGACATGATCACGGCACCGGTCGCCCGGCGGAACTGGCTCGAATCAAGCTCTTTTACGGGCAGTCCACGATGACGACGCCACCGGATGCCGGCCGTAAACCCGTATCGCGCCACGCCAACCGCGAGGAAAATAGCCGGAGCCGTCCCCGCGAGCACGACCGTTACGGCACCGACGGCGACGAGCAAAGCGTCGATCTCGGTGTCGAGGTTCCCCCCGAACTCGGTGACTGAGTCCGTTCGACGCGCTACTGCGCCGTCGGCCGCGTCAAGGAGCGCTGCCGTCGCGAAGAGTCCGGCTGGGACCCACGTCGCGGCACCGCCCGGCGGGTCAGTGAAAATAAATCCGGCAAACGCCGTCACCAGCCCACCACGAACGATAGTCACCCACGTTGCGATGGTGATAAACTGCGCACCGTTAGCCGCTCGTGCGCGAACCAACGATCGGTACGTGACGGCAGAGACAATGAGGAGGGTGATACAGACGCCGATAATAAACAGTGGGGTCGGTTTTCCATCCCACGCCACTCCAGGTACAACGAGCGCGAGGAGGGCAACAGCGCCCGTCCCAACGACGGTCAACGGGAACTGCCACCCACCCGCGCCGGTTGACGGCGGCCGTGAGGTTTCCGTCATTGCTCGATCAGTGCTTCGGTGACCCAGTTCGTTGAACGACTGCCAACGGGGGACAGCCTCTCTGTATTCCGGCGTTTTTCAGCTGCCGTGTGTCGGTGAGTCCGCGCCCGGAGGTCAGGATGGTCTTCGACCGGGTGTCCAGCCGATCCGTCAGATGCGTCCCGAATCGCCTGCCATGCCGCGTGTCGGCGGTGGACGATCACGGGCACGGAGTCGATATCAAGCAGGGTCGCGAGCGCGAGTCGATGCTGTCCGTACGAACGCCAGTATATGTCCCCCTCACGACCAATGTCGACGTTTATTTCGTCGAATCGAGCTGTCGTCGCGTACCCGTCGGGGCTATGAAGATCCTCCTGTCGGCGATAGCCGCCATCGCGGAGCGAGTCGTGAAGGCGGTCAATCTCACGACATCGCTCCGAGAACCCGGCTACGTCGGTGTACCCCCATGCGTTACCGAACCGGTTGAGTTGGTCGCGAAAGGCGTCAAACAGCGCCGTGTCCCGCCAGTTGCGACCCTCCAGATACCGTTGTTTGATCCCCTGTGGGACCGCACGCCCGTGAAACGGCTCCCACTCCGACTCCCAGTCGCCGTCGACGACCCGTCCCCACTGTGGAATCCGTGGAGCGACTTCGAGAAGGCTTCGGCGAATACGCGCGGGGTCGACGGATAACAACCGAAACGGCGGCGCGTCGGTGTACCGATGCGGTCGTAGCCGACGCCGTACTCGATGTCCAGCCGAAAGCGGCGCGAGCGGAGCGATGCGACGTATCGGCGACGACATCCGTGACTGGAACGCCGAAACAACCCGCCCGCGAAGCTGTCGAACGGTGCTAACAGACTCAGTGGGCGCAGACCGGGTCACGTCTCGCGGGCGTACAGGGCAATGAGGACGACGACCAGCACGGTCTGTGCGACCTTGTCGACAACGTCGATGGCACCGAGATCGGCGAGTCCGGGTTGTCCGTTGAGTTGGTACCACAACACGATCTGTCCGGCAGTAAAGGGGATCCCGAGGAGGTAGGTTAGACGACGCCGGATATCCATCAACACGGCGATAATTCCGACGACAAACCCTGCGGTCGCTCCGGCGAACGAGAGGCCAAGCACTCCGGGAATCGTGACCGCGAGCACCAGATGAACGACCGCTGAGACGACCGCCATCGTCACCCCGAGCCAATGTAGTGGTGTGAGTCCGTCAGCCCGGATCCGTTCCGTGATACTCATTGTCGTACTAATGGACTCTACTGACATAATTGTTTCACCACCTGTATCTGGACACCCGTCTGGTCTCTGGATTCTCCGTACAGAACGGTACGTCACACCGCCTCGATCGAGTCAAGCAGCCGGCACTTCCGACAGATGTCACGGCTGGTTTTTGACCCACATCGCTCGCACTCGCGGAGCGTTGGCTGGCCGTCGTCCCCTTGAGTATCCCTGCCCTCGCTGCTCCGATCGCTCTCGTCGGCGGCGGTTCCCTGGTATCGGTCCGCGACGATTCCGGATATCTCCTCGTAGCCGGCCATGATCGAGTGGCGGGTTCCGGGGTGGTTCTCCTCTAAGTCGTGAAGCAGCGACTGGATCTCTCCCCGGTACGCCTCCGAGGCGTGCGGACACTCCGCCATGTGGACCGGGAGGTCACGGACGTGGCAGTAGAGCGCGATTTCTTTTTCAGGGATGTCACGGAGGGGCTTCGCTCGCGGGACAAACTGGTCGGTATCGCCGCGTTCGTCGAACGGGCCGAGCGAGGCGTCAAAGTGTTTCGCAACCTGACGCACGTCCCCTTCGAGGACGTTCATCAGGGCGGTTTGGGCCTCGTCGTCGAGGTTGTGGCCGGTGAGCAGTTTGTCGGCGTCGAACTCGGCCGCGTACCGCTCCAGCACGTCCCGACGGAACACGCCACAGTACGCGCAGGGGGCCATGTTCTCGGGATCCGTTTCAACGACATCGTCCATGCGGACACCGAACTCGTCGTCGTAGGAGACGATCTCGTGGCGGATCGTTCTGTCGGCGGTCAACTCAACGCAGGCGTCGAGGCTCTCGTCGCGGTACCCCTCGATCCCCTCGTGGATCGTGAGCGCGAGCATCTCGACGCGGCGGTCCTTTCCGAACACGTCGTCCAGGATGTGCGTCAATACGACGCTGTCTTTCCCGCCGGAAAGGCCGATTACCCACCGATCGGGCTCCTCGGGAGTTGCGTCCGGATCGAGCAGAGTATCCTCGCGGACCCGACGTTTCACGCGCTTCTCGACCGAGCGACAGAGGTGCTCGCCACAGAGATGTGCCCCCGAATAGGCGGCGTGGTGGATCGCGTCGTCACCGCACTTGTCACACTCCATTACCCCCCGGTTGCCGACGGGTAGTCATACGGGTTTCGGGCCGCAGGCGTGCCCGGCGGCTCCGACAACACCTCGTCGGTTGGTTCGCGTTCCGACACGGGTTTGCCCGCGGAACCCCGCGCCTACGACGTGAGGGATACCCCGACCGGCCTCGACCGCGATCCCGATCCGAGCCCAATCGACCCGGATCCACCGGCCGAAAGCCGCCGGACGAAGCTGTGGCGCTACGGGTTCAACCTCCTCCCCGCCTATCGTGGAACCGGCGCGCGAGTCGAGCACATCGCCGACGGCTGGCGATACGTTCGTGTCCGGATCCCGTTCAACTGGCGGACGAGGAACGGTGTCGGAACGATCTTCGGCGGGAGCCTCTACGGCGCGGTTGACCCGGTGTATATGACGATGTTCCAGCGGATCCTCGGCGACGAGTTCACAATCTGGGACAAGTCGGCCGCCATCGAATTCATCGAACCCGGACGCGAGACGCTGTACGCGGAGTTTGAACTCGACGAGGCGGAAACGACGGGAATCGAGGACTCACTCGACCCCGGCGAGTCGACAGACCGAGACTATCTCGTTCCGATCGTCGACGACGAGGGAACGGTCCACGCGCTCTGTCGAAAAACGCTGTACGTGCGACGAGACGAGTGAGCTGTTTCCGTTCCGGTGTGGTCAAGCCGATCAAACGTGTTCACGGAGGAAACGGCTGGTTGAGGAGTGTTGCGTCTCGATCGATACCGGGAGTATATCGAGCATACTGAGAGGGTGGTTTTTATAAGTGAGTGAGTGGTGTTGCTGACGGCGGTTTATAAGTGGTCGAAGGTGTGATGAACTACTCAAAAGCTCCAGCCGCTCGTTTATAAGTCGGTGACTTCGGATCGACGGCGAAGACCTCCAAAGCCCCAGCCGGCACAACAGCCGCGCCTCAGACCTCCCCAGCCTCGTCAGGAGTGGTCGCCGGAACCGCTCGGCGACCACCCCTGACTCCCTCGCACGCGTTTCTCGCGCGCGCCACCGCACGGTTTGTTTATAAGCGATCGTTGCTGCCGCTCACAGACTTTTTAAATACAATCCCGCAGCCACCGATTTGTGCGATTCGCTCCCGACATCGCTCGCTGGCTCTCCAGGATTGACCATTATGTCCGCGGATCCGCGTTTATTAGACTCCCGGTCCCTGTTCTGAGCAGTATACACGTCGTCAGTCGTCGGCTCGCGCGGCCTCCTTGCCGGACTCCGAGACCGTGATGAGGAGTCGGCCGTCGGTGGTCGTACTCACCATCTTCGATTCGGTGAACGTGGTTCCATCGGCCCGCAGCCCGGTGCTGCGCCCGGTCCACCGATCTCCCTCCATGACCACCGGGAGGACGTTCGTCCGGATGTGTTCGACCTCCTCGTCGGGATGGAGCCGCTGCCATCGCTCGCCGACGAGCTCCTCGGGGTCGTAGCCGTACGTCCGGCCGTACGCCTCACCGACGTACTCGAACGTACCATCGGGGCTCACGGTACAGACGGCGTCCAGCGTCACTCGATCCTCGATCCCCTCCAAGTCAAGGTCACCGTTCGGATCGAGTTCGTCGCTCGGATCGCGGGAAGCCTTCGGCTCGGGACCGTCGAATGAGCCGGTCCCCGTGTCGGTCGCATGGTCGATCCGTCGGATGAGCATCGTGTAGGCGTCCGAGCCGCCCCGCTTCCGGACGTAGTCGGTCACGCCCGACCGGACCATCTCGGCGGCGAGCTCGTTCGGTCCGGCGGCCGAAAAGAGCAGGAATGGCAGCTCGGGGTGGCTCTCCCGGGCGGCCGAGAGCAGCTCGATGCCGGTCCGCTCCGGCATGTCGTAGTCGGTGACGACGCAGTCGAACGGCTCCGCACGGATCCGTGACAGCGCCGCGTCGGCGTTGGTTTCGACGGCCGTCGCACAGGGTATCTCGTCGTCGCGTTCGAGGTACGCTGCGACCAGTTTGGCCAACCCCGGCTCGTCGTCGACACACAGCACTCGCAGGGGAGTGTTGGTCATACACCGACTCCGCCGAGACCGATTAAACCGTTTCCCCCCCGATGTTCAGTTCTGATACGCTGGGGGTCCAGCCGCCGATCGATCAGGCGGTCGCCCCGGCGACGAGGCTCTCGCGGACGGTTTCGAGGAAGCGGTTCGGGTGTTCGACGTGGGGGAGCAGTTTCGCCCGATCGAAGACGACTAATCGCACGTCCGCCGCGTCGGCGAGTTCTCTCCCGTCCGTTAACGGACTCACCTCAGCCTCCCGCCCCCAGACGATCGTCGGCGGAACGTCGAGTTCCGCGAGCGCGGTAGCCAGATCGATGTCGCTGTTGAGATAGCCAGAAATGAACGAGGCGGGTGCGAACCGCGCGTTTTCGACGTGGGTCGTCCGCCACTCGTACTCTATCCAGTCCTCCGTCGCGTTCGTGGGGTCGTCGTAGCCGTGGTCGGCGTTGAAATACCGGATCGAGGGTTTCGAGGTGACCAAGTTGAAGACCGCCTCACCGATCAGCGGCGCTCGGATCAGCTCGCGAACCGGCGATTTTGGCGGGTTCGGTCCTGCTCTCGTCGTCGGGCAGACCGCCACGAACCCGGAGAGGTCAACATCGTCGGCCGCGGCGGCGTACGCCGCCGACAGCGACGACGCGACCACGGCGGGCTCGTCGAACGTCGAGAGGAAGTCCCGAACGAAATCCTCGTACAGCGCCGCCGAGTAGCGCAGCGGCGGTCGGTCCGACCGACCGTACCCGGGGAAGTCCGGCGCAACGACGTGGTAGTCCGCGGTGAGGTCGCCGAAAACCTCGCGCCACTCGCCCGAGGAGCCGGCCGCGTTGATCCCGTGTAACAACACCAGATCGGGGTCGTCAGGGTCACCACCCTCCGTGTAGGCAACATCCATCCCGCGCCAGCGGAACGTTTCCTCGTTGCCAACGAGGGGAGATTCGAGTTCACCGTCGTAACGGAGTCCGGTATTCGCCAGTGCTATCGATCCGATACCGAGGAGGGCGGTTCCTGCGAGGTTCCTGAGCTTCATAGAAACCTGTTGGTTCGCGGGCGACTTATAACACGTGG
>CAYRWH010000028.1:0-14398 GCA_964427935.1 uncultured Halobellus sp.
TCGGCGATTCATCCCACGACTAAACTCGTGGGTTTTCTCGCCTAATCTCTATAAGACTCCCACGTCAACAGGTACCTGTGAGCGACGACGGATCGGAACGTGACGGGAGATCGGGAGGACGACGGGACAGACTGGAGCGGCACCACACCGGCGGGGTCCGAAACTCGCTGTGGTCGTGGCCCGACGCGAAGTCGCCGCTGGCGGTCGTTCGAAACTACGTGGCAATTTCGCTTGCGCGCGTAAGTCCGAGCCTTCGGCTCAAGAACTGGTTGCTCTCACGGATCGGCGTGACCGTCGGGTCGGGGGTTTCGTGGGGGCTCGAATCGACGCCCGACGTCTTCTGGCCCGAGCGGATCACGGTCGGTAACGACGCTATAATCGGGTACGACGCCACCCTGCTGTGCCACGAGTTCCTACAGGATGAGTATCGTCTCGGTAGCGTCGTCATCGAGGACCGAGCGATGATCGGCGCGGGAGCAATCATCCTTCCGGGCGTCACGGTTGGAGAGGAGTCGCGAGTCGCCGCTAACTCGCTTGTTACTGACGACGTTCCACCGCGAACGACCGTGGCCGGCGTCCCCGCCGAAGTCGTCTCTCGGGCGGACGACACCGAAGACGACGATGACGACTTCAACCCGGAGTAGACGCTCCGTTCAGTTCTTGGATACGGCGTCGTCGTCCGCGGACGTGGCGCCGTCGTCTTCGGGAGCGGTTTCGTCTGCGTCGCTCTCGTCGGCCTCGCCCTCTGCTTCCGTGATGTGTGCCTCGGTGCTGACGCTGTCGAGGTCGACGCCGACCTCCTCGGCGACCGCGTCCATGACGGCCCGCTGCTCGGCCATCTCGTTTTCGAGCGCCTGGACGCGCTCTGCGGTGTCGGTCACCGTCGCCTGCGTCTCGTTGACCTCTTCGAGGAGCTCGTTCATCTTCTGGTACGTCCGTTCCGCCTTGTCCGCGAGCTTCTGGATGCGTTTTGCCGTGTCGCCGAATCCCATACCACTACCGTGATCCCGACCCTACCTGTGCCTTTCCGTTCGCGTCGGCGGGTTGCGGGCGGTCTCGACGACGGACTTTTGCCCGGACCCAGCAAGGACAATATATGAGTGTCGACCGGATCCTGTTGACGAACGACGACGGCATTGATGCCGTCGGATTGCGGGCGATGTACGACGCCCTCTCTGCGGAGTATGATGTCGTAACGGTCGCGCCGACCGGCGACCGCTCCTCGATCGGACGCGCCCTCTCCGACGAGGTCGACGTGCGGAGTCACGAGTTGGGATACGCGGTTGACGGAACCCCAGTAGACTGTGTCGTCGCCGGGCTGGACGAACTCGTCCCCGACGCCGACTGCGTTGTCGCCGGCTGTAACAAGGGTGCGAACCTCGGATCGTACGTTCTCGGCCGGTCGGGAACGGTATCCGCGGCCGTGGAGGCCGCCTTCTTCGACGTCCCCGCGGTCGCGGCGTCGATGTACGTGCCCGGTGATCACCCTGGTTGGCGGCAGCGGGAACTACCGCCGGAGCGATTCGACAATGCCGTGCTCGCGACGCGGTACCTCGTCAACGCCGCGTTCGACGCGGACGTGTTCGAGACCGCGGACTACCTGAATGTGAACGCACCGATGGCGGACGACGGCGAAACAGGGGCTGCCGCCCCGATGCGAGCCACGACTCCGTCCGACTGGTACGGGATGACCGCCGATCACCGGAAGGGTGACGAAACAGCCGACGGTGGCCGCCGGATCGCGTTCGACGACCCGATCTGGGGACGGATGACGCCGGAGGCGGTCCCCGACGATGTCGGGACAGACCGGCGGGCAGTCGTCGACGGCGAAGTGTCGGTCTCGCCGCTCACTGTCCCCCACGGGACGGACGAAGGCGGGACTCTCAGAGAACTCGTGGAGCGATACGGCGGAAGCGACGGGGGCGGCGAGTGAGCCGGTAAGAGATGCGGAGCCGAGCGTACGACTAGGGAAGGTCGCTACTCCCCGCCCGCGCTGACGGTGACCTGTGCCTCGGTGATGACGCGATCTCCCATCTCGTAGCCGGGTTCGTACACTTCGTGGACCGTTCCCTCAGGCTGGTCGCTCTCGACGCGGAGCATCACCTGGTGACGCGCCGGGTCAACCTCACTTCCAGGGTCGGGCGCTATCGGATCGACACCCTCGTCCGCGAGCACGTCGTCGAACTTCTCCAACGTTGATTCCACGCCGGGTCGAATATCGCTGCCGTCCTCTTGGTCGAGGGCTCTGAGGAGGTCGTTGCGGACGGGGGCGATCCGCTCGACGAGGGCCTCTGAGGCGCGCTCGCGGATCTCGTCGCGCTTGCGCTTGGCCCGCTCTTTGTAGTTGCTGAAGTCGGCCCGAACCCGAGCGAGCTTCGAGGTCAATTCGTCCACCTCCTGCCGGCGCTCGTCGAGCTCCGCCTCCAACTCAGCTACCTCGTCGGCGAGTTCGGCGTCGTGGTCGGCTACGCGCTCAGCGAGGCTCGGGCCGTCGGTTGGCGTCGTGTCGTCGGCGTCGTCCATCGTAGCGGTGTCGTCCCCCGCAGCTGTGTCGTCCGCCGCAGTGGCGTCGTTGGTATCCGCCGCGCCAGCCTCCGCCGCGTCGGAAGATTCGGTTGTGTCGGCCTCCGCCGCGTCGTCCGACTCCGGCGTCTCGACCTCGACGGCGTCTTCGTCGCTCATGTCCGATCGAAGTCCGTCGGTGCGTATAAGCGTTGTAGAACACGGTCACGAGTTGCCGGGTTACTTATCCCGCCCGGCCGTATCGCCGGCAATGACTGCGCCGAACCGGAACACGCTGTGGGGGCGGGCGATTGTCGACGAACTCGTCGCCGCGAACGTCGACGCCGTCGTCGCCTCGCCGGGGAGCCGATCCACCCCATTGACGACCGCTGCCGTGCGCCACGACGACCTCCATGTCTTCTCGTTATTAGACGAGCGCTCGGCCGCCTACTTCGCGCTGGGCCGGGCCCGACGAACCGGCCGGGTCACACCGCTGATCTGTACCTCGGGAACCGCCGCGGCCAATTATCACCCGGCAGTGATGGAGGCCAGCAACGCGCGTGTTCCTCTGCTCGCTCTCACCGCGGACCGGCCCCCGGAGCTCCGCGACTCCGGAGCGAACCAGACGGCGGACCAAGAGAAGCTGTACGGAGACGCCGTTCGGTTTTATAAAGACCTTCCCGAACCCGCCGCCGCCGGGCGACCTCTTCGGTCGGTTCGGACGACCGTCGCTCGCGCGGTCGCGGTCGCTGAGGGCGCGGATGCCGGTCCGGTCCATCTCAACGTACCGTTCGCGAAGCCGCTGGAGCCGACGCCGGTTCCCGACGACGTTCCGGACGACCTCGATCCGACGGCAGCCGTCGGCCGCGACGGCCCGTACGTCGACGTATCTCCGGGAAGCCCAGAGCCGAGCGAGGAGACGCTCCGCACGCTGGCAGCCGACCTCTCAGCGGATCGTGGACTGATCGTCGCTGGACCAGCGGATCCGCCGGGACTTGACCCGGAAGCCGTGACCGCGCTCGCACACGCGACAGGGTATCCGATCCTCGCCGACCCGCTCTCTGGCGTTCGGTACGGCGGCCACACTCGCGTCGCACCCGTGATCGGTGCCTACGACGCATACCTATCGGCCCACCTCGCCGGGAGTGAGGCAGAGACGGTTGCCGACGGGACGGACGCCCACTGGGACGACCCCGAGGTCGTTGTTCGACTCGGTGCGTCACCCACCTCGAAGTCGCTTCGCAAGTATCTCGCCGCGACGGAAGCGGACCAGTACGTCGTCGACCCCGGGAGGCGGTGGCGCGAAGCCGAATTCGCCGCCACCGACCTCGTCGTTGCCGAACCGAGCCGACTCTGTGCGCGCCTCTCACGGCTCGTTCCGGGGAGCGGCGGTGACCCGGCGTGGCGTGACAAGTGGGAGACCGCTGACCGGGTCGCGGAGGCTATCCACGCCGGCGACGGATCCGCGGCGGAGCGGTCGGTGCGTGCGCCCGCGAGATCGAACTCCTTGTCCGCGAGTTCGGACTCCGCGAGCGCGAGTTCCGAGGCCCGTGGGATTCACGAGGGGGACGTTCTCCGTGCTGTCGGTGACGCAATCCCGGATCCCTCAACGCTGTTCGTCTCGAATTCGATGCCAGTCCGCGATCTCGACCGCTTTGTCCCGCCGTCGACGACGAACGTCACCGCGCTCGGTAACCGAGGCGTCTCTGGGATCGATGGGATCGTGTCGAGCGCACTCGGGGCCGGATCGGCGACGACAGACGACCTCACCCTTGTCGTCGGGGATTTAGCGCTGTATCACGACACGAACGGGCTGCTCGCGATCGACCGCTGTGACGTGGAGGTTACGATCGTTCTGATCAACAATGACGGGGGCGGGATCTTCCACGCGCTTCCGATCGAGTCCTTCGACCCACCGTTTACCGAGGCGTTCAAGACGCCACACGGCGTCGAGTTCGAACCGATGACCGAACTCCACGGGCTAGAGTACGCGCGGATCGACGCACGGCCGGGAGGAAGCGACGACGCCCTCGAAGCGTTCACCGAGGCGTACACGCAAGCACAGGAGAGAGACGGCTCGCGTCTCATCGAGGTGCGAACGGACGGTGAGTCGAGTCACCGGACCCGCGAGCGACTCGGAGCGACGGTTGAAGACGCCGTTCGCGAGGCGGTCTCTGCGGAGTCTGTCGGTGACGACGCGGCGACGGGAGACACGGAGAGAGAGCAATGAAACGTGGCTGGTTTGCGGTACTCGGTGGGGGAATGCTCGTCGCCTTCGGGGTGGCAACGGCGCTGTTCGGAACCGGGTTTTGGTCCGCTCCGGTCCGGGCAGTACAGGGCCTCTTTCTGCTCGGCGGGGGCATCGCGTTCGTGTGGGGTGGCCGCGGTGAGGAGCGGTACGACCTCGAACCGATCCGGCTGGTCGGGCTCGGAACGCTCGCGCTCGGCGGTATCGCGCTGCTCAACGGCGTTGGCGTCCTGATTGGTGGGATTCCAGCTGAGACCGCGGAACTCGGTGCCGCGGTCGGCGCTGCGGTCAGCGGCTTCGCGCTCGCGTTCGTCGGCGGCGGGCTCTACCGGGGCGGTGACGCTATCGACATCGAACTCAGCGACGAGCCACTCCTGACGGACCGCTGAGAGTGCCAGCGACCCGGTCCAGCTGACCGATCACCCTACGGTGACCGTCGTCTGCGCGGTCGTCTCCTGTTCTTCTGCGGCGAGTTCACCCATGACACGGTACGACCCGGCTGGCGGGTCGGACCATGTTCCCTCGTAGGTCGCTGAGTCACCCGGTGCGAGTGTCTCACTGCCAAGCACCTGCGTGAACATCCGCCCGTCCGCGTGTCGCCAGACCTGATCGCCGGTGTCCGTGTCGTGGGCGATAAAATCCGCCCGTTGGCCGGTTCTGAACCGGACCGTTACCGGATCGGACCCATCGTTGGTGACGACCAGCGAGAGCCGGATCTCCGTGGTTTCGTCGCTCGTATCGCTGTTCGCTGTCTCTGCCGAGAGGGTTGCGGAAAGCATACGTGAGTACTGACACGCCGACTACGTAAACGCTGGCGACGACCGCCGGTCCTTATTGTCCGTCGGCCCGTGCTGATACGTGTGCAGGTTGTGGGCTATGACACCGGTGGAGGGGCCGCCGATAGCGACGCAGACAGAGGCGACAACACTGGGAATGGATTGTACGTCGCGAGCGGCGGTGAGATCGACTACCTCGATGCGAGCCCCGGAACGCAGCTATCGTTCGGACTCGGTCAGCGCCGATGTGCCGGAACAACCCACGAGGACGGCCACATCGACTGTGAGAGTCCAGACGCGCCGTACTGCGATTCACACTCTTCAGTCTGGGTGTGCGCCCGGTGTACCGGTACGTGTCTCAAAGACGAGATGGACTGCCACGAGGACCACGCGATGTATCTCGCAGCGTTCGCGCCGGACGTGTTCAAAGTGGGCGTCACCCGTCTGTGGCGGCTCAACACCCGGCTTCGCGAGCAGGGAGCGGACCGCGCGGCACACGTTCGAATCTTTCCCGACGGCCGGGTCGCCCGCGAGGTCGAGGCCGAGCTCGCGCGCGGCGACGACCTCGTCGACCGCGTTCGAGTCCCGACGAAGCTCGCGGGATTCGGACGAACGGTCGATGGCCGAGCGTGGGAGGCGTTGCTCGACCGATTCGATCCGATCGAGCGGTTCGATTTCGACTACGGGCTGGATCTTTCCGAGCGTCCCGTCGCAGAGACGATGGCTGCCGGGACCGTCCGCGGATGGAAGGGTCGGGTAGTGGTGCTCGACCGCAACGGCTCCACGTACGCGGTCGACGCGCGGGAGCTAGTCGGGTATGAACTGACCGAGGAGGTGCCCGAGCGAGACCTCCAGTCGAGCTTGGGCGCGTTCGGCGGGTAGGAAAGCCGACCGATCACGTCCCGAGCCCGTTCTCCGTCACGAACCGTCGGACGCCGAGGTACGCGACAGCGGCGATGCCCGCGTAAGCGACGACGGTCAGCGTTGTCGTGACATCTGCGCTGTCGATGGCGAGCCGTGCGACCGCGTTCGTGGGACCGCCGGCCATCGCCGTCGCGCCCCCGAACAGAACGAGCACGGCGATGGAGTAGAGGAACTGTGCCGCCCGTCTATCGGGCGCAACCGCGGCAATCCCGGCAGCGACGGCGACCACGAGTGTCGTTAACGCGGTCATGAGCGCGAGAATCGTGCCCACATTGGCGACTGGAGTACCGTTGGCCTCAAGCAACAGCAGCCACAGCAACGCCTGACCGGGGGCGATCGCGACCGCGGTGAGCGCTTTCCCATCGAGTATCTCGCCTATTGTCACCGGAGCAACTCGGAGCAGTTCCAGGGTGCCCTCGTCGATCTCCTCCGTGATCGAGTCGACGACGAGCGATCCGGAGATGAAGACGGGAAGAAACACCAACACCGGGATCAGTATCGTGTACGTGAACGTGAAGTAGGGGCTCGTCCCCGTGGGATCCGGAAGCGGAAGGGGCTGTTCGGTCAGCCAACTGCTCCGTGACTCCCGCTCGGTCCGCTCGTACGTCCGTAACAGCTCCCGGAGTTGGACGACGACCACGGTCGTCTCGACGGTCGCGTCGGGCGCGGTTACGGCGGCTGTGACTCCGCCTCGATCGTCGCGGTTTACGACCACAACGGCGTCAGCCGCGTTCCGCTCGAAGGCTGATCGCGCGGCGAGCCCCGACTCGTAGCGAGTGACAGAGACACCAGTCACGTCGTCGGCAGCCCGTTCGAGATCCGCGACCGCGTCGCCCGCGCCGGCGACCTCCACTTCCGCGCCGTCGAGCGCACCCGGGTCGTACATCGAGACGAGCCCGACCACGAGAAACGACGAGAATGCGGCGATAAACAGCTGGATCCCGATCGCCAGCAGGATCGTCTTCTCCGCGCGCAGTCCTGCGAGTTCCCGCTTTCCGACCGTCAATCGGCTACCCATAGAGGCTCACCACCCCGAAGTTGTACGCCGCGTGGACAAGCGTCGCCAGCACGAGCGTCACGACGTAGTACGTTCGGTTCCGACTCGCACCGACCGCGGTCAGTACCGTCGTGAACGCGTGAACGAGAAGCGGCAGGAAAAACAGCGCCGCGAGGAGGACTGGCGGGAGTCCAGCGACGCCCGCGACAGATCCGAACGCGGCCCGCCCGACGTACAGCTCTGTGAGTCCAACCGCCTGAACAACCGCGGTCGCCTTCTCCGCGAGGAAGAAGCCGATCCCGGAGGCAACTCCAACTGCGAGCGCGACTCGGTCCGTGCGGGCGAACACCTCCCGCTCGAATCCAGCATAGAGGTGAACGCTCTTGGCGACCTCCTCGATGAACGCGATGGTCACAAGCAACACGGGAATGGAGACGGTCACCGGGAGCGCGAACAACACGGCGACCGCGAGCAGCTCCGCGACGAACACGAACGGGACCGTACAGGCCGTCAGAAACGCAACCGCCCCAAGGCCTCGGATCCGATCCGGCATCCACGCCGTAAGGCCGGTCACGGGAGGCCGACGGACGCCATCACCGACCGCGTACAGTCGGACCGCAAGCGCGTCGAGGAACTTCCGTGATACCGGCTTCTGAGTGAACAAGTCCTCCTCGCGGTACACGCCGAGACCGAGTCCGAACAGGAGAGCGGCGGCAATGGCGGTCGGTCCGGTTGCGAAGAGGAACTCGCCGAGTGAGACCGCCTCGCCCTGAAGATCGAATACGACGAGCGTGAGCGGAGAGATCAGCGCGACCGGTGTGACGTTCGTGAATATTGCTGGGACGAACGCGTAACTCGTCAGGAGGACGCTCACTGCGACGGTAACAAAGGTCAGTTCCTTGAACGACCGCGCAAACACCGCCCCCACGAACGTCGCGGCGAGGAACGCGGCCGCAAGTGGGAGTATCGCCACCACGGAAACAGGACCGCCCCCGACAACGAGCGCGATCAGGGCGGTGACCGCCACCGCGACCGCGACGTACGGGAGCGTCTTGCCAGCAACGATGTCGACGGGCGAAAGCGGCGTGACGAGCAGTGGCTCACCCCGACGGTTCGTCCGCTCGGCAAGGACCGACGAGCCGTACGCTTGTACGAGGAAATTCATCGGAACGAGAAAGACGAACGCCAACACGAGCGAGGCGAACGGGAACGGAGGCGTGATCGATCCGGGAGTACCCACGGACTCAGCCCCGAACGCCCCGCCACCGATTGACGGGACCGCGAACCCGCCGTCCGTCGCATCTTCGTCGTCGGTATCCTCGCCGTCGGTGTCCTCCCCGTCGGCTCCGCTCCGGTCGGCCTCCTCCTCGCTTTCGTCGGCGTCGTCAGGCTCACCCTCGGACGTGTCATCGCCGACCGTCGGATCACCGGTATTCGGGCCGATTCGGCTCGTGTACTGGAGCGTGACGGTGAGGGGGAACGCGGCTGTGCGGTTCGACTCCGCACGCATCAGCCGTTCGTTGTGACCTTCGACTGCCTCGCGGAACTCGGCGGCCGCGGCCTCACCTTTGGGTGTGTCCGTGGCGCGAACGATGACTCCATCAATCGCGTCGTGTTCGTGAACAACGAGGTCCGCGTTCGTGCCGAGCGTCGCACGCTCACCGGGGACGAGCGTCAGGGTGGGCTCCGCCTCGACCGCGTCCGCGTACGGCGAGTCGGTGTCGACGCCCACCCGATACACGTCGCGGTCGACGTTGAGTCCGACCACGCCGGCCGCGAGGCCCGCACCGACGACCGTGCCGGCAATCGCCAGCAACGCGACCGCAGCGAAAACGGTCCGGCGGTCGACGCCCCCTGAGGCGCGCGACGCTTCCCAGCGGGCCACTCGGAGGACCCGCTTCAGCCGGGTTCTCACTCCCTCCCCTCCGGCTGTTCCGCCGACACCGGATCCGTCGAGGCTGTGTCCGTCGCGTCGTCGGAGGCGGTTGTATCGTCGGGAGCGGTTGTATCGTCAGAGGCAGTTGTGTCGCCGAGAGCGGTCTCGTCCGAAATATCGCTGGCCCGCCGGCCCGGCATCGGACGCCCAACCAGTTCGAGGAAGACATCCTCAAGGCTTGGTTCGCGGGTTCTGATATCGACCACTGTCCCGCCCGCGGTGGCCGCAGCCGCTCGTACCGTCTCGACCGCGTCCATCGTCGGTACCACGGTGCGGAACCGGTCGCCGACCGTCTCGACGGTCGCGTCCGGAAGCGATCCGTCGTGGTCGTCGCGGATCGCTTCGAGGTCGGGCGACACGTCCGTGTACACGTGATACGCGGTCTCCCCGTGTCGCTCGCGGATCTCGTCGACAGTACCGCGAGCGACGATCCGTCCCTCGTTCATGATTATCACCCGGTCACAGACGGACTCGACGTGATACAGATTGTGTGCGGAAAATACGACGGTCTTCCCGGCCGCGCGAAGCTCGCGAGTGAACTCCAACACCGAGTTCGTCGTCACCGGATCCAATCCAGAGGCTGGCTCGTCGTACACCAACACATCGGGGTCGTTGACGAGCGACCGTGCGATTGCGACCTTCCGTTTCATGCCCTTCGAGACGTCGCCAAGCCGTCGGTCTCGATGGTCGAGTTCCAGTCGGTCGAGCGCGCTCTCGATACGCTGGTCCGCAACTGGACGGGGGACATCGTAGAGGTCGGCGAAAAACCGGAGGTAGGAGGTCGCGGTCATCTCCTCGTAGAGCGGCGACTCCTCGGGAAGGAACCCTAAGTGGTGTCGCATCGCCGATTCGGTGGAGTCGTAGCCGGCGACGCGCGCTTCTCCGTCGGTCGGCTCGACGAGCCCTGCGAGTATCTTCAGTGTCGTGGTCTTGCCCGCGCCGTTCGGTCCGACGATCCCGAACACCTCGCCCTCATCGACGCTGAAGTCGCTGTCGACGACGGCCGCGAAATCGCCGTACGTCTTCCGGAGTCCCGCGACCTCAATCATGCGTGCGACTCCGTCGTCACCTTGGTTAAAGCCACGCCCGTGGCTATCAGCGGCGAGAACGCGGCGGCTGCGACACAGCCTCTCAGTCGTCGGCCCACGCGTCGCCGTGTGCGCGGTAGCCGTCGAACTCGCCGCGCTCTATCTCGCGAGAGATCTCTGCTTTCGTCTCGCGGTCCAACTCAAGAAGATGACAGAGAGGATGGCCCGGCGCTGCGACCGGGTTTTCGAGTGCTCCGAGGATCAGTCCGTCGAAAGGAGCCTCGACAACGCGCTCTTCGGTTTTGAAGTGGTTCGTTACAGCGGTAGCGAGGCGAAAGCCCACGGCTTTAGCCGTGGGATGAAGCCGACAACTGGGTAGCATACCACGGGTGTCGGCCTGCCCGATATTCCCACTTTTTAAAATCGTCCAGACATACCTTACAACTGTAACCGTGGTCACGACGACCGTCACCACGACGTTTCACAACCCATCCGGCGAGCGCCGCAGGGAGTGGCAACGCGCCACTCACCTGTACCGCGACACCAAGCAGTTCTGTATCGACGGATGGGAAGCCGACAAGTTCGGAATGAGCGTGACCACGGCCAGCATCGACAACGACCTGTATTCGGCTATACAGAATCAGGCTATCCGCGAAGCCAAATCCGACTACAAGAAAGACGGCATCGTGGAATACCACGCTAGCCAGCCGTTCGCGGTCAACAACCAGAACTGGGAGATCGACCGCACCGAGAACGGGTCGATCGTCGTCGGCTTCCCCTGTATCTCGGGGTGGTGGTACACGCCCATCGACGTATACGACGACATAGCCGACGACGTTGCCCGGCTCGTGGACGGTGAAGCCGACAAGTCCCGGTTACAGGTGTACCGCCGAGGAGACGACTGGTTCTGTACGTTCACCGTCGAGTACGACGCCGAGGCAGGCGAGGAGACGGCAATCGGCGTGGACATCGGACACAATCACTTGCTCGCCGCCGACGCTGAAACGGGCGAGTCGATGCTGGTGTCCGGTCGTGAGGAAAAATACGTCCGGCGCAAATATCGTTCCCTACGTGAGTCGCTTCAACAAGCGGGTGCGCTTCGCGCACGGAACCGCGTGGGTGACAAAGAGGAGCGCCGGATTCGTGACTGCAACCACAAAGCCTCCCGTCGCCTCATCGACTGGGCACAACAGTTCGAGAATCCCGTCCTGAAAATCGAGGACTTGGAAGGTATCAGAGACGGGAGTGACTGGCGTGGTGTTCACTCGTGGCATTTCCACCAGTTGCAGGAGTTCACCGTCTACAAGGCAGAGCAGGCCGGGATTCGCGTTGAAGAGGTTGACCCGTTCCGGACGAGTCAACGCTGTTCGGCCTGCAGTGCCGAAGGCTCACGTGACGGCGACTACTTCTCGTGTTCCGAGTGCGATCGTGGCCGCCACGCCGACCTGAACGCCGCCGAGAACATCCGACAACGGGAGGGAGAACCATGCACGGCCTAACAGTTCGGCTGAGGCGAACCGTGCGGCCTCGTGGACTGAACACTCCACCGTCTGCTTCGCAGACGCTCGGCGTGACCGGGGAGGAAGGCCGCTTTGACCCGGCTGTACGCGCTGAAAAGCACGTCCGGGGTCGTAACCGGACGGCGACCGCTGACGTGGGACGCGAAAGCGTACTTCACCGCCGAGGAAACGCGCAACCTGAATATCCCCTTCGGGGAATCCCACCGCTAAAGCGGTGGGAGGAGGTCAAACACGTGGAGACAGACAATCGTCCCGTGGAGTCCACTGGGGTCGTATCGGTCCGCGACTTCTTGGACCACCTTGACGCCGTTGAGCTCGTCGCCGTGGATGCCGGCGCTGAGGAAGATGGTCGGCCCACCGTGTTCGCCGTTGATCACGGTGATCGGGACCTCGATTGGGTCACCGAGGTAGCTCTCGCCCACCTCGTACCGGATGTGTCGTTTCTCCCCCGGATCGACCGCCGCATCGTACTGGAACGGCTCTGATGGTGCGGGTTCGGTGTTCATGCTTCCCGGTCGTGGGCGACCCGCAAAAACACACCGCCCAGTTGTTCTCCACGAAACCGACTCCGGAGCCGTTCCCCCATCTCGCCGACAGGCTTACACTGGTGGTGAGCAATTTCCCGCTCATGAGACAGGGTCGAGAGGAGAATGAGCCGGGACGAAGCGCCGAGTCGGCGTCCGGCTCGACCCCCGACGCTGAACGCGAATCGACATCTTTCGATGTCACTCGCGACGAACTCCGAATGACGTTCGACTACCAAGTGAGTCGGCTTCAAGAGATCGACACGAAGGCGATCGAGATCCTCAAAGCGAACCTGCTGCTCATCGGGCTTGTGGTCACCGGCGGATCGATACTGGTCCAGACCGACCTGGAGATCGCGGCATTCCTCAACCCATTCACCGTCGTTGGTGGGTTGCTGTTGCTGGGATCGACCGGACTCGCAGCGGTGACGTACACCGCCTCCGACATCCGTGGCGGCCTCGATACGGAGGCGATCGAGTCGATCATCGCTGCTCGCTCCCGTTCTCTCGACGACGTGTCGACCGGATCTGTCCACGCCGAGGACGATGCCGTCGAGTTCGACGAACGGCTGCTGCGGAGCTACGCGGAGTGGATCGAGTACAACGCCCGAGTCACCGCCGTCAACGACCTGCTCGCGACGGTGACGGTCGTGTCCGTCTTCGTCGCGTTCGTCTACGTGATCGCGGGTGTCGCTGTCGGCGGTGCCGGACTCTCCACGGGAGCGGTGTGGCTGACGTTTCTCGCGGTCAGCGTCGTCATGTTCGGGTTTTCGTACATTGTCGTCCACATGGATCACGTCGACGCCGCGCCCGATCGCTTGCCGGGGACTTTCGAGGGTGTCCGGATCTCAAAAGGCGGGAGTCGCCGCCGCGGAACGACTTCGCTTCGGCGGATGATCGACCCTCGGCAATCAGCAGAGGATCTCGGTGACGATGCCCGCGACGACGATCTCACTGCGGAGTAGTCCCCGGTGGGGAGTTCGGCAACAGGAAACCGAATTGCGTCCGAACGGTACCGATATCGGCCCGGATCGAGTCGAGATGGTACGGGACACAGCCGTTGCTCACCGGTGTTCGGACAATCACTCAAAAGTCGGCCGCCTGATACTCTCGCGGTGGCTACTCCTCTTCTTCGACGTTCGGGTGTCGTCCGCCTCGTTCCCAGACGGCGCTCGCAGAGGTGTCGTTCGGTGCTGTGTGTGAGACGTCTTTCATCGTGTCGCGATCGGAATCAGTCATCTTGCTACCGCCTAACTCAGATCCGTATATTAACGCTTCGTGGAAAGAGATAATGATACCCATTATCATATAAGGAGATATTAATGGGCTGTTTATGTTCGATCGACTCGAAGAATCGGACTGTGACTCACGTCGATACGACGGCCAGAGGTGGAGACCGTCAGACCGCAACCGTGACTCGTGAGGGCTGTTCGCTTCTCGTCGCTCGGGAGGTCTGTGTCTCGCCAACGACGGCGATCAGGAGGCTCCGAGATACCCGTACATGGAGCGAATGGAGTCCGTCGATTCGGGGCGTCGAGAGCGACGACCGGTTCGTCCGGGAGGGAACCCGCGGTCGTGTTCGCATCGCGGGCGCATGGATCCCCTTCGAGGTCACCGGCTTTTCAGGGCGGCAATGGCGCTGGCGCGTGGCTGGGATCCCGGCCACAGGTCACCGCGTCGAGGCGTACGCGGGCGACTCGGAGCGGTGTCGGGTCGCAATCGAGGTCCCGATCGTCGCCGCCGGCTACGTGCCGGTTTGCCGGCGGGCGCTCAACCGGTTCGCAACGCTCGTCGAGGACGAGTGACCGGACCGGTCAGTTCTCGTAGCCCGCCTCGAACGGATCGATGAGTTCGCTCCCCGGCTCCTCCTCGTCGTGGGTGAAACCGGGGCCCTCGGTTGCCAACTCGAAGACGAGTCCGTCCGGATCGCTGAAGTAGATGCT
>CAYRWH010000029.1:0-14240 GCA_964427935.1 uncultured Halobellus sp.
CTTGTGACATGAATACGAGTATGACAGTGGCCCGAAAATCTCTTGTGGTCGACCGCTGTTCGCGCTGTGGCGGTAGGTGGATACCCCACGAGCCACACTCGGCGAATTAGGGGCGGAAGCGAATCAATATATGATCCCGCCGAGTCAAGGTCGTTCATGGTCGTTCTCGGGGTCCCGACTGGCGCGCTCGTGGTGTTCACCTTGATCGGGGTCGCGCTAACACTGTTCGTCACGGAGCTCATTCCCAACGATGTCACCGCTATCGGAATCGTCGTCGCGCTCGCGGCATTGGAGCCGTGGACGGGCGTCAATGCGCGTGGGGCTATCTCGGGATTCGCCAACACCGCGACGATCACCATCGTCGCGATGTACATGTTGAGCGCCGGGATCAATCGGACAGGACTCGTCCAGCGGCTCGGGCTCCGCCTCGCGGGGTTTGCCCGCGGCAGCGAGACGCGCGCGCTGGCGGCAACGATTGGGACGACGGGCCCGATAGCCGGGTTCATCAACAACACGCCGGTGGTGGCCGTGTTCGTTCCGATGATCACGGATCTTGCGAAACAGAGCGGAGTGTCGCCGTCGAAACTACTCTTGCCCCTGTCGTACGCCGCGATCCTCGGTGGGACGCTGACGCTCATCGGAACGTCCACGAACCTGCTCGCCAGCGAGTTCGCAGCGACGCTTCCACAGCTCGACCGTGGTCCGATCGGGATGTTCGAGTTCACCGGGCTCGGGATTATCGTCCTCGCCGTGGGTCTCGTGTACCTCATGACCGTCGGCCGGTGGCTCGTTCCCGCCCGGATCCCGGCGGATGCCGACCTCGTCGAAGAGTTCGGCCTAGAGGAGTACCTCACGACGGTTCGAGTCCCGGTCGACTCGCCCGCGGTCGGACTCGGTCTCGACGAACTCGACGACCGGACCGAGTCGCCCGTCACCCCGCTCCAGTTACGTCGGAACGGTGAGGCGTTTCTCGCGGGCGAGACCGACCAGCGGCTTCAGGTGGGCGACGTGTTGGTGGTCAACGGCGAGCGCGAAGCAGTGAATCGGTTCACGAAACGACAGGGACTCGACAGCGTTCCTCGCGGCGACGTGACCGAAGAGACGTTCACGGACGCCGCCTCCGCGGATCGACTCGGACGGGCGGTCGTGCCGGAGACATCCGCGTACGTCGGGGAAACCCTCTCAGAGGCTCGGCTCGCAACGTTTCACGGGATGCAAGTGCTCGCGATCCGGCGGGAGGGTGAGCTGATTCGAACCCGTCTCCACGAGGTCGAGTTGGCGGCGGGCGATTTGCTTTTGGTCCAGACGACGCCGGAGGCGACGGAGTACTTCACAGAGAGTGACGACCTGTTCGTCCTCGACGAGGACGCGCTCGACCGGCTTGAGTCAGAGGACGCCGAGACAGTCGACGCGGCCGCGCCGCTGTCGCCGAAGACGCCGGTCGCCGTCGCGATCATGGCGGGCGTCGTCGGACTGGCGGCGTTCGATCTCCTCCCGATTGTGATCGCGGCGCTCGGTGGCGTGTTCGCGATGATCGTCACGGGCTGTCTCTCTGCCGCGGACGCCTACGATGCCGTCTCTTGGAACATCATTTTCCTCCTCGCCGGGGTGATTCCGCTCGGACTCGCGATGGAAGCGACGGGCGGAGCGGCGCTCATCGCCGAAGTGCTCGTCTCGACAGAGGCGGTCCTTCCCCTCGTGGCAGTCCTGTTGTTGTTCTCGCTGGTGACGGGGCTGCTCGCGAACGTGATCACGCCGGTGGCAACGATCGTGTTGATGATCCCGGTCGCGGTCGACGCCGCCGCGCAACTCGGCGCTAACGGATTCTCGTTCCTGCTCGTGGTCATGTTCGCTTCGGCGACCTCGTTTATGACACCCGTTGGCTACCAGACGAACCTCATGGTGTATGGCCCCGGAGGATATCGGTTCACCGACTTCGTCCGGGTCGGTGCCCCGCTCCAGTTCCTGCTCGCGGTTGTGACGACGCTCGGCGTCGTGCGGCTCTGGGGGCTGTGACTCCGTCCGGCCCGCCTCACCGTATCAACCAAAAACCACGATGAGGAGCACGACGAACAACAGCTCTCCGCCAACGAGAAGCAGCACGATCAGCCAGTCACGATATGTCCGCATCCACCCGACCGATCGGGTCGCCACCGCGGCGACTCCGGATCTCTTGGTGCCGTTCACGTTGCCATCGCGAAAGTCGCCGGCGACGCGCCAGCCTGTCTCGGGATCGTAGGTCGCGGGCACTCGCGCACCGACGAGTTCATCGAGGTCCAACGGCGAAACGCCTGCTACATCGAGAAACGCGAGCAGCTCCGCACACTCCTCTAAGGAACCGTCTTTCGGCACGTCGAACCGCTCGATGTGGGTTGTGTCCCCGTGCGGAGGACGGGTCTCGACAATCGCTTCGTCGCCCTCGGTCCGAACCGCCGTGACCACCAGCTCATCCGCCGAGTCGTTGAGGTACGCCTCCCGGAGCCGACGCTTGAGCGTCTCGTCGACGCCGGAGGCGGCGGCGTCGGCCGAGGATTTGTCGACGCCAGAGGCGGCACCGTCGGCGTTCTCGGATCGTTGACCCCGGTCAGACCGTTTCGGCATCCGCGCGTACGTTGTCGTCGCGGTCGCATAAACGCCCGGCCGACATGGCTCCTGAATGGCCGAAACGACTCCTCCGAGACCCGACCGGCACTGTCCCACACCGATACCCGAGAACGGATAGGCGTCGGAGCCAAAGGGTGGGCGATGACCGATCGGGACCACGAGAACCGGGGGTACCGCCGACTCTTCGAGGGCGACGGGCTGACGTTCGGCGTCGGGTTCCCGCTCACCGGCGAGTCGGAGTCGACGCCGGACCCGACCGAGGAGGTTCAACTCGCTCGACACGCCGAGTCGGTCGGCTTCGACGGGCTCTGGGCCCGGGACGTCCCGACCTACTGGCCGCGGTTCGGCGACGCCGGCGGGGCCTTCGACACGTGGCCGCTGCTCTCACACGTCGCCGCTCACACCGACGAGGTCGCCTTGGGCACGTCGAGTGTCGTCCTCCCCTTGCGCCATCCAATCCACGTCGCGAAGTCGGCTGCGACCGTCGACCAGCTCTCTGACGGTCGGCTCGTCCTCGGAATCGCGTCCGGCGACCGCGACCCGGAGTACACAGCGTTCGGCGTCAACGACGATGACCACGGGGCGGCGTTCCGCGAGCGCGTCGACGCGATCCGAGCGATCTGGCGCGATGAGTTTCCGGAGGTTACCGGCGACTGGGGGTCGCTCGGCGGCGACCTCGACGTGCTCCCGAAGCCGACGACGGACACTCTCCCGCTGTTGCCGACGGGCAACGCAAAACAGTCAACCGAGTGGATCGCCGAACACGGCGACGGCTGGCTCTTCTATCATCTCCCCGAAGACACGCTCGAAGCCTATCTCGACCGCTGGCGGACGCTCACGACGGAGAAACCGTTCGCCATCGCCGTCCGGGTCGAACTCGCAGCGGACCCAACCGCCGACCCCGAACACCGACACCTCGGGTATCGCGCCGGCGTCGAGTGGTTCCGGGAGTACTTCGGGCGGCTGGAGGCGTCCGGGCTCGACCACGTGATCGTCGGGCTCGACGGCGACGACCCGGAGCGCGCGCTGACCTCGTTCGCCGAAGACGTAATACACGCCCGGTAGCTGTTGGCTGAGACATAGTCCCGCCGATCAGGGGTCGGATGCCAGTCGTCGGTCGCAACGGGTTTGACGCTTGCCTCCCTCGGTGTGGGCATGCGAGAAGTGACGTTCCGGATCCGGCACCGCGACGGGCCGGAGTGTGCGGCCAGCGCCCGATATCCTGACGTGACGATGCGATCGGTGTCGTCGATGACCGGGAGCGACGCCGACCGTCGACGGATCGTCGAACTCCGAGGACCGACCGAGTCGATACAGGGCTTTCTCGACGCGTTTCGCGAGGCCGACGCGGTGCGTGCGGCCGAACCGCTCTCACCGGTGGCACGAGACCACCTCTACGCCGCGATCGACCTCGACGCCGGCGAGTGGGACGGGATCGGCGACCGGCTCTCTGAGATGGGAGTCCACTACCGGACGGGAACGACCATCTCAGCCGGTGTCGAGCGCTGGACGGTGTACATTCGGGCTGACGACGACCTCTCGGGGGTCATCGACGCGCTCGAACGCGGCGGCAACGACGTCGAACTGGCGCGAAACGTCGAATTGGAGCAAATCAAACGTCCGCCGCGGCTGTCGTCCGCGCGATTCCTTGAGGACCTCACGCCGCGCCAGCGAGAGGTCCTCGCGACCGCGGTCGCGATTGGGTACTACGACCACGAGGGGGGCGTTGGGATCGAGGCCGTCGCCGAGGAGCTCGGACTGGCGTCAACGACGGTCTGGGAGCACCTCTCGCGGGCCGAATCGACCGTGATGAACGGCATCGTCGACCGACTCGAGATCTGATCGATTCCTCCTTGGCGGTCGAAAGATCGTTTCAGCGCGAGAACCCTTTTATATCTTCGTCTCGCAGCCTCGCGTATGGACGACGTTTCAGTATCGATTCCGGCCGAGCAGTACGAACGGCTCGAGGCACTCGCAGCCGCACGCGGCGTGTCTCCACAGACCCTCGCCGCCCGACTGATCGAGGACGCGTATCAGGGATACGATCCTGACGCCCCGAACTCGATCGACCTCCCGCTCGGGGTGTGTGATGGCGACGAGTCGGCCGACGAGCGCTGAGGCGACTCTCGCCGCGTCGGAGCGAGGACCACGGAGCCGATCGAAACGCGAGCGTCAGCAACCCGAACCGTCTTTGTCAACTCCGACGGAACCGTACGCATGGCCGAACTCCTCGTGGCCGGAGAGACGCTCATCGACTTCCTCCCGGAGGGGACACGCTCGCTCGTCGACACCGAGACCTTCCACCGACGGGCCGGCGGCGCGCCCGCAAACGTCGCGGTCGGGCTCGCCCGCCTCGGCAACTCCCCGCTGTTTTGGACCCGCCTCTCGACGGACCCGTTCGGCGACTACCTGACAAACACGCTCGTACAGAACGGAATCCAACCGGATCTGATCGAACGAGACTCCGAGGCAGCAACGACGCTGGCATTCGTGAGCCTCGATCCGAGCGCCGAGCGAACGTTCAGCTTTCACCGGAACGACACCGCCGACACCCGGATGCGTCCCGGTACCGTCGACGACGAAACGCTCGCGGGGGTCGACTGGGTTCACTGTGGCGGGGTGACGCTTGCCGACGAACCGAGCCGGACGGCGACGCTTGATCTGCTGGAACGAGCCGGGACGGCAGAGGCGACCGTCTCCTTCGACCCGAACGCCCGCCCCGAACTGTTCGCCGAAGGAGAGTTTGTCGAGTACTGTCGGCGGGCGCTTCGCCTCGCCGATGTCGTCAAGGCGACGGCGACGGATCTCCTCGCTACGGGCGTCCTCGACGACGGCGGCGGCGACAACGACGCAGCCGGACTAGCCCGGTCGATCTGTGAACAGGGGCCCCACACCGCGCTCGTCACCCGGGGTGGCGAGGGCGCGCTCGCCAGGTCGACACCGGCGGCCCCGTGGAACCCGACTAGGGAACCGCTCGTCGTCGAACACGGGGGGTACAGTGTCGAGCCGGTCGACACGACCGGTGCCGGCGACGCCTTCACCGCGGGTGCGATCCGGTCGCTGTCCGCCGGCGAGTCGCTCCGCGACGCGGTCGGTTTCGCGAACGCAGTGGCGGCACAGTCGACCACTGAGGCGGGCGCGATGAGCGCGCTTCCGACGCACACGGAGGCGGAGACGCTCCGGGACTGAGCGCGGTGTCGATGATGACGAACTGGCTTGAACCGAGACCGTTCTCGGTGAGCAGGAACGGACACAGGATATTTATATTCGAACGGCCCAACAGCCCGGCGGGCAGGTGATAGCGGTTCCGTCGCGTCGCCGCGACACGACGCGTTGACCCCACTCGGAACCGGGTTCTGCCCGTATGAACACGAACGACGCTCGTCGGGGCCGCTGCTCCCTACCGAGCGTCGATTTCCACCGTGGCTCGGGGGTTCTCCAGCCGTCTTAACTCTCGATCATCACGCCACGGATCGGGAGTCGCGTCACTCTCCCTCGTAGGGCCATCGTCCGCCAGTTTTGAGCTCCTGTTTGTACCCCTCGTCGATCGCGTCGCGGATCGCCTCACGTGAGCGGTGTTCGACCGCCGGTCCGGCAGCCTCCTCCCGTCCGTCCGTGGCGAACCGATACGTCGCCTCGGCAATCAGGGTCGCCATCTCCCGGAGGTCACGCGAGTCCAGCTTATCAATCGTGTCGGCGTGGGTGTGTCCCCAGCCACGACCCGACCCGTCCGAACTCGTCGATGCCATTACGGCGGGAATTCCCTCCTGTACGAACGCCCACTGGTCGCCGTGTGGCGAGATCGTCTCGCCGGTCGACAGCGGCGTGCCGAACGCGTCGGCAACCGCCTCGAACGTCTCGGCCATCCCCTCGAACCCGTTGGTTCCGACACGGAGATCGCGTGAAGAGCAGGCTCCGTCGAGGTTGATCACGCACTCGATTGCGTCTTTCGGCGTCGTCTCCGCGGTGTGGTACGCCCCCCACAGACCGATCTCCTCGGAACCGAACGTGATCAGCCGAATCCGTGTGTCGAGGTCGTCAGCGACGGTCGAGAGCAGACGGCCGACCTCTGCGACGAGCGCCGACCCCGCGCCGTTGTCGTTCGCGCCGTCGCTCACGTCGTGCGCGTCGACGTGTGCGGTGAGCAGGACGGCCTCGTCGGTGTCCGGTCCCACGTCCGCCACCGCGTTCACCGAGGTCGTCGGCTCGTTGCGGCAGTCGACATCAATTGTGACCTCGGGTCCGTCGGTGTTGCTTCCCGCGTCGGTCTCTCGATCTCCCTTCGTTGCGAGCCGCGCGAGCCGTTCGCCGACCTCTTTGCTCACGCCGACCGCAGGGATCGGGCCAGGGCGGTTGTGGTAGCCGATCTCACCGGTTGGCGGGAGCGACCCCTCGATGTGGTTCCGAAAGACGAAGCCGACCGCGCCGTGTTCGGCCGCGTTGACGTACTTCTCCATCCGATGGAGCCACCGGTCGTGTGAGTCAGGGGTCCGAGAGGAGGCCATCGCGATCGCTCCCTCTAGCTCGTCCCCGGCGGCCTCGAACTCATCGTAGGTGCCGTTGCCGACATCGACCAGCGGAGCCGTGACCTCGCCCGCCGGCGTGCCCGGCAGCGCGACCGTCTCGTGGCTGCCGTCGTGTCGGCGCTCAACCCGCCCCGACACTGAGAGCGCGGCGTCACCGCGCCACCAGCCGGGGATCTCAAATTCGACGAGCCCGGCGTTCCGAAGACCAGCCTCCTCGTACGCCGCAACGACGCGTTCCGCGCCGCGGCGCTCACCGACTGATCCGGCCATCCGGTTGCCGATGTCGGTCAGGTCGGTCAACAGCTTCCATCCGAAGTCGCTCGTGCGCGCGTCGCCGACGACGCGATCCGGTAACTCGACCATATGCGAGCGTTGGGGCGGGAATAAAAGGGAGTGTGGGAACCGGAAGCGCGTCGTCAAGCCGTTGACCCTGATCCGGTTACGTATCGTCGTCCCCGATCCGGTTACGTGTCAGACCGGGTCCGCCTTCGTGGCCTCGACCTCGACGGTGTCGGGGTCGACGCCGATCCGGGCGAACTGCGTTCTGATGTGCTCTTTGGCCGCCTCGACCGCCTGATCTCGGGTGTCGAAGCCGCGTGGCATCGGCTCCTCGAAGGCGACGCGGATCTCCGTGCCGTCGACGACGAGCGACGACCCACCGCTCTCCACCTCATAAAAGGCGTCACACACCCAGACGTACGGCGCGTCCTCGTTCGGCGCGCCCTTATAAACCGGTGACTCCTCGCCGCGTTCGAACACCGTTCCGGTGAGGTCGGTTCCGCCGCCGCTGCCGCGAACGAGTATCATGAAACCGGTAGGGGTTGGACAGGTAAAAGGCGACCGTGAGCGGCCGAGGACCGGCCGCGGTGTGGTGGGCTCGGGGGTGGCGGTGGGGAAACGCTTTCGGCGTGGGGCCCGGTGAGTTGGACATGACCCTAGAGGACTTCACCGAGTTCACCGACGAGGACGGTGAGACGGAGGCGACCGGCGGATCCGCGGACGGCGGAACCGGCGTCGACGACACCCCCCAAGACCGTGCGGATAGCATCGACGCCGGAAGCAACCGCGACGGCGGCCGAGACGACGCCACCCCCGACGATACGGACGAGTTCGCGGCGTACGATGTCGAACCCGCGGGCGAGGACGCCGGGGTGGGCGTCGTCTCCGTCTCACAGGGCCTCCGCGTCGCCGAGGAGGCAGACGAGACGGCGCTCAAGGCGTTCGTCACGACCGGTAACCGCGAGGCGGTCCGGATCGGAAAGTACCTCGTGGTTCCGTACCCGGACGGTGAGCGACTGTTCTGTCGGATCACGGCCTTAGAGTACGCCCAGGAGTTCCAGTCGGACGACGCGACCGAGATCCACGCCCGCCGACAGATGCGCCGCGACGATTTCACCGAGCGCGACTACAAGTTCATGGCCGAGTTGGAGCCGATGTCCGTCGTCTACGACGACGCCGATGGGATGAGCCGACGGATGACCGACCGCGTCCCAAAGCCCGGCGCAGTCGTCGAGGAGGCCACGGACGACACGGAGATCAAGACCGGTCTCAAGATTCCAGAGGAGGGTGTGTTTCTCGGACATCTCTCGGTCGGCGGGGAGAAGGTTCGAACCGCCGCGACACCGCCAACCGTCGACTATCGGATCACGGACGACTACACCGACGGCGACCCGCTCGCGTTCCGGCATACACTCGTTGCGGGGGGAACCGGCTCCGGGAAAACTCACGCCTCGAAGAACGTCCTTCGGCAGTACCTCGACGCCGACCGGACCTACCCGATGGACGACGGGCGAGAGGCACGGATGGCGGTCGTCCAATTCGACCCGCAGGACGAGTACGCCCAGATGCACGACGACAACCCGGAGTTGGACGACGGGTTCGCCCGGAAACTGGACCGAGAGGGAATCGCACACGGCGGCCACGACGACACCGTTGCGCTCGTGCCGAACGTAGCGGACGCGACGTATCCCGGAGAGGGACACCGCGCCGAACAGGTTCCGTTCACCATCCCCTTCTCGATGGTCGATGAGTACGACATGCCGTGGCTTATTGCGGGGTCGGGACTAAACGACAACCAGTACTCCGGCCTCCTCACCCTTCTCAGACGGTTCTTCAACAATTACGGGAGCTCCGGAACGTACTCGCAGTTCCTCTCGTATCTCGACGACCCCGCGCTCAAAGAGGAGTTGGACGAGTCCGGCCGTGTCCACGAGGCGACGTTCGACGCGGTCAAGCGGCGGGTTCGGAGCGTTCCCGGTGGCGTCTTCGACGGCGACGCCAAGCCGATTACGGAGTTAGATCACACCCTCGTTCGCCCCGGCGGACTGTCCGTCGTCCCAACCTACCACCTCCCGACGTCTCGACAAAAAGAAATGGTCGTGTTGGCAGTGTCAGCGTTGCTCATCGACGATAAGCTCTCGAACGACCCATCGAGTGACCGGATCAAAGAGACGCCGCTGCTCGTCGGGATGGACGAGGCACACAACTTCCTCGCGGACGCAGACAACGTTCAGGCGCGCAAGGTCGTTGAGAAATTCACCGAAGCCGCTAAGCAAGGCCGAAAGGAGCGGCTCGGCCTCTTTTTGATCACACAGGATCCCCAAGACGTTGCCGAATCGGTGTTCAAGCAGGTAAACACGAAGGTCGTGTTGAATCTCGGTGACGAAGACGCGATCAAGAGCGTCAACATTCCGTCGAACCTCGCCGGCAAGGTGCCGTACATGGAGAAAGGGCAGATGGTCGTCTACTCACCGGATAACTCCGAACCGGTCGAGCTGATCGGGTTGCCGACCTGCGTGACCCGACACGGAGAGTAGCAACCGACGACGGACTTTTGAAACGCCCCGGAGAACCCCTCTCCATGAGCAAACGAGTTCTCGTGGCGGTCGACGGGTCGGATGCGGCGGCGGAGGCACTGGAGTTCGCGGCCAAGGAGTGGCCTGACGCGGCGATGACAGCGCTCTACGTTATCAACCCGGCGGACTCGACGACGGGCGCGGAGGGCGGCTTCCCAGGAGCGATAGACCAGTGGTACGACAACGCAACCCGGCGCGGCGAGCGGATCCTCTCGGAAGCCGCCGGCCGAGTCGATCGACCGATCGAGACACGGACCGAAGTTGGCCGACCGACAGCGACGATCCTCGAGGTCGCCAGCGGCGAGGCGGACGACACCGAGGGGTTCGACCACGTCGTGCTCGCGAGTCGTGGTCGGACTGGCCTCTCACGGGTGCTCCTCGGGAGCGTCGCCGAGGGCGTCGTCCGACGCGCCGAGGTACCGGTGACGGTCGTTCGCTGACCTCACGACTGCGTCGACGGGGTCACCATCGAACGCACCGGAGCCAATATCGAATACACCGGAGCCAATATCGAATACACCGGAGCCAACATCGAACGCGCCGGGGACACCGATCACGACCCGATCACTCTTCGCTTGCCGCCTCGGCTGCGACCACCTCCCCGAGCACCGACCAGCCGTCCTCGTCGGCTCCGGATCGCCCGAGAAGTACCTGTTCATAGTCCTCGCTGGTGATCAGTCTGAACTCGGCGTCAGTGTCGTCGTCGACGCGAGTCCCTTCCCCACGGAACTCACGCTGAAAGAACTCGGTCGAGGAAAACTCGAAGGTTCCAGCTTCGCCGCTGTCGAGTTCGAGCCGGACAGGCCGAGGCTGAACGTTGTGTATCCGTTTTGCGATCGGATGGAGATCGGACATATTGCTATCTGAGTCGGTATCGAATAAAAACACCGTGTGTCTTCCGGACAAAACGTGGAAACAGACGGTGAATACGTCGGCAAGCGAAACGCCGTCGTACCGTCGTATTACGCGTTGAAGACGTTACGCGTTGAGAACGTCGTCGTACTCGCCGGCGTCGACGCGGTCGTCGAACGTCCGAGCGTCCTCACCTTCGATGGTGACGCCGAGGGAGGCACAGGTTCCGCCGACCTCTTTGGCAGCGTTCTTTGTGTCGTACGAGAGGAGGTCACTCGACTTCTGTTCGGCGACCGTCTTCACCTGCTCGATGGACATGTCCGCGACGAAGTCTTTCTGCGGCTCGCCGGAGCCGGTCTCGAAGCCGGCCTCGTCTTTGATCAGTTCCGCCGTCGGCGGAACGCCGACCTCGATGGTGAAGGAGCCGTCGTCCTCGTACTCGACAGTGACGGGGACTTCCATCCCGTCGAAGGCGGCGGTTTCCTCGTTGATCCGACTCACGACATCCTGCACGTCAACCGGCGTCGGGCCGAGCTCCGGGCCGAGCGGCGGACCGGGGTTGGCCTGCCCGCCGGGGACGAGCGCTTCGATGGTTCCAGCCATGTTCGTAGGAACCCGGTCGTGACTTTTAACGGTTGTTCTTTCGTCCACGGGGCGCGAGCGGTTCGCACACGGCTGTCAACGACCGGTTCACGCGTCCGCGGTCGAACGCTCTGCGGTCGCGGTGTCGCTCTCGATACGCCCGGGCATGAACGACCCCGTCTCGCGGCGAACCCCGATCAAAAGGACTCCACCAGCTATCAGCGGAACCGCTGCGCAGGCCGCGTATATCGGAGTAAATCCGATTGTCTCGATCAACGGCAGCGAGACCATCGGTCCGAGTCCGCCGCCGACATCACCGAGGACGTTGTTGGTTCCCGACGCTCGCCCCATTCGCTCGTCCGGGGTGAGATCGGCGAGAAGCGCCATCATCGGGCCGCTCGTGCCGCCCTGTCCAGCACCGATGAAGGCGCACGCGAGCGCGAGGTCAAGGGTGGACCCTGCCCGCGCGAGTAGGAGGAACCCAACGAACGAGACGACGAGGAAGGCGATCAAGATAGGGGTCCGGGACTCGCGAGTGTCAGAGATACGGCCGCCGGCGAGCATGAACACGGCAGCGGAGATCACCGTTCCAGCCATGAACACGCCGGAGGTCCCCTGTTCGTCGAGCCCGAACAGCGAGATGTCGTTGGCTCCGAGAAACAACACGAGCGTGGCGAACAGCGCCCCGATGTACGCGAACATCAGCCCGAAGTTGACGAGGCCGACCGTCACTGCCGGCACCGACGTGTCGACATCCCACGGCTTGACTGAAGACTTCTCTTCAGTCGTCGTAACGTGCGTTTCGGGAACGAGTCGGTAGGCGACGAGACTCGCAAGGAGCGCGAACCCGGCAGCGACGATGAATGCCGCGGCGTTCCCCGCCAGCGAGGAGACGATGCCGCCGAGCACGAGTCCCGCGGGGAACCCCATCGTGATCCCGCCACGGACGACGCCCATGTTCGTTCCCCTGTCGCCGCTGTCGGAGACATCCGCGGCGATGGTGTAGGCGGTCGCGAACACGGCCGCAGATCCGAGTCCCCAGAGGACGCGCGCGAGGATAAACCACGTTTCGGGCGCAACGAGGAACCCGATCGGAAGGAGCCATTGTTCGACCCCGACGGTTACTGAGCCGATTGCGAAGGCGGGTAACGCTTCTGCGACCCATCGGAGCGACGCCACAGGCGGCATAACGAGCGCGATCACGTAACCGAAGGTGGCTATCCCCTCTATGAGAAGCCCATAAACGAACGGCTTTCGAACGCCGTAGCGGTCGACGAGGGCGCCAGCGGGCGCGTTCGCGACGAGCCGGACCCACCGGTTTGCGGAGAGAATGACGCCGACCATGAACGCCGAGATACCGAGCACCGCTCCGAGATTCGGTAAGATGGGGAAGACAACCCCGCCGCCGAACCCGACGAAGAACGTGCTTGCGATGACCGCCAAAATGACCGTCGGTGGACGGTCGAAACCGAGCCACCCCATCTCAGCGGCTCCTCTTCGGTGGGCCCGTCCACCGACTCGAGACGTACGGACCCGCTCGGTTCGACGAGACCGGATCGCCCAGTCGATGTTGGAGTGATTTCATTCCGCTCCGTTCTCCCTGTTCAATTCGTTTATTTGGTCGGCTAGCGGCGGCAGCTCCACGCCCTCAACGAGTATCGGATCGATCACGCGTTCGAGAGACGCCTCCGCCACCCGACGCGTATAGCTCGGTTCGACCCCAGCACCGATCGATTCACTAAGTGTAATCTGGCGGGTTCGAGCGCCGTCCAACGTCGCAACGAGGAGTGCGGCTGTTTCGTCCACGTCGACATCGCGAAACACGCCCTCATCGATGCCCGATTCAAGGATATCCGCCACTGTCCCGCGGAGTACCTGGTCGCTGCGGTCCAACTGCTCACGGATACGATCGTTGAACGGTCCCTGTGTGCGAAGTTCGAGCAAGGCGATGTGGAACGCCTCGCGGTCGGCCGCGTCCGCACCGAAGACGAACCAGCCGATAAAGGCTACGAGCCGTTCCGTCGCCGGGTCGTCGGCGTGCGCCTCGATCCGCTCTGCGGAGTCGGTGATGATGTGTTCTAAAAAAGCGACGAGCAGGTCCTCTTTCGTGTCGTAGTGGTAGTGTAACAGCGATTTGCTCTTCGAACACTCGTCGGCGATGTCTTGCATCGTCAGGTCGGCGTAGCCGTGAGCGCGGAGCGCGTGATAGACCCCATCCATGATCTCATCGGCCGCGCTCGGCTGATCACTCATTAACTGACCGGTCAGTCAGCCACGGATAAATCCCTATTGGTCGGGGAACACGTTTCGGTTACATCGAGACGGGTCAGTGGCCGAATAGGAAGGTCAGTGGCTAAGCAGGGAGATCAGTGGCCAAGTTGAGATGAGTCAGCGATGCCGCTCGCGAGGATAGAAGCAGTCGAAAAGCCGATACACCTGTGGAACGTCGGAAGCGGTTACAGACGGGTGACGTTCGTTGCGCGCGGACCCTTGTCCGCCTCCTCGATGTCGAACTCGACTTCCTGACCTTCCTCCAGGTCCGGGCCGCCGACGTCCTCCATGTGGAAGAACACGTCCTCGTCCGCGTCGTCAGTCTCGATGAATCCGTAGCCGCCAGTGTCGTTGAAGAAGTCAACTTCGCCTTTCGCCATTGCGTCCGAACAGGCGAGCGGACTACATAAAAGGCTTCCGCGAGCGCCCTCCGTGAGCCATAAGGTAACACGGCCACCGGACGTTCCATCACGCTGCCCGTGGTCTGTGGACCGCGATCGGGCTGGGCCGTGGTAGTAACTACTATACGACCCCAGTACCGAAGCGACAC